>NZ_JBZAYE010000027.1:0-28067 GCF_058244205.1 Variovorax sp. 20P10.2.4 | reverse complement strand
TGCGCGACGTAGGCCGTGACCAGCTGCTCGCTGGTCAGCCGGCCGGCGCAGAGCTCGCGCACCGCCTCGCTGGCGGTCAGGGTGGCGATGTCGGGCGCGGCCGGCTGCTGGGCCTGGGCACCCATGGCGAGCACGGCGAGCGCACACGCTGCAAGACGCGCCGGGCGGCGCAAGGGGGCGGAACAAGAACGGGTCATGGCGGCGGCCTCGATGAACGAACGGAAGGCCGCCATCGTGCGCCGCCGCGCGCCGGCTGTCTGTCGTCGAAACCGATGACAAGGCGCGGGTGCGCGATCGGTGGCCCCTACTCGAACAGCACCCACTCGGGCCGCATGTTGAGGCGCACCGGCAGGATGCTCACGCCCAGGCCGCTGGTCACGTACATGCGCCGGCCGCGGTTCTCGATCCAGCCATAGGCCCAGGTGCGCGGCGCCGCGCCGGGCACGATCGGCGCGCCGTAGCCCGGCACCCAGACCTGGCCGCCATGGGTGTGGCCGGCCACGGTGAGCACCGGCGCGGGCGCGGCGAGGCGCGGCATCCCGGCCAGGCTCGCGGGGTCGTGCATCAGCACCAGCGTGAGAGCGCCGGCCGGCACGAGCGACAAGGCGCGATCGGGCCGCGAATGACCGGTGGAGTGGTCGCCGATGCCCACCACCCAGAGATCGCGCCCGGGCAGCGGCACGGCATCGTTCTCGAGCACCACGATGCCCTGCGCCGACAGCGCGTGCGTGATGCGCGCGCCGTCGTGCCACCAGTCGTGGTTGCCGAGCACCGCGTACACGCCCAGCGGCGCCTTCAGCCGCCCGAGCACCGCGGCCATGGTCTCGATCGGCAGCGGCTCGTCGCCGCCATGGCCGGCCAGGAAGTCGCCGGGCAGCAGCACCAGGTCGGGCTGCGCGGCATTGATGGCGTCGACGATGCGGCGCGCGCGCTCCACGTCGGTCACGCGCCAGAGGCTGCGTTCGGTGATGTGCCAGTCGCTCGCGACCGCGATGCGCAGCCGCGGCTGCGCGCCCCAGGCGGCGCTGTCCAGCGTCTCGGTGCGCGCCGCGACCCAGCGCGGCTCGATCGCGACGCTCCAGAGGCCGAGCGCGGCCAGCGCGAGCGCCGCGAGGGCGCGCCATCCGGGGCGGCGCATCAGCGCGGCCGGCTCACAGTGCCCGCTGGATCAGCAGCTTCTGGATGTCCGAGGTGCCTTCGTAGATCTGGCACACGCGCACGTCGCGGTAGATGCGCTCGAGCGGGAAGTCGTTCACGTAGCCGTAGCCGCCCAGGGTCTGGATCGCGGCGCTGCACACGCGCTCGGCCATCTCGCTCGCGAACAGCTTGGCCATCGCGGCCTCCTTCAGGCAGGGGCGGCCGGCATCGCGCAGGCTCGCGGCATGCCAGATCAGCTGGCGCGCGGCCTCGAGCTGCGTCGCGCAGTCGGCGAGCCGGAAGCCCACGGCCTGCTGGTCGAAGATGGACCCGCCGAAGGCCTGGCGTTCCTTGGCATAGGCCACGGCCACGTCGAAGGCGCTGCGCGCCATGCCCACGCTCTGCGCCGCGATGCCGATGCGGCCGCCCTCGAGCGCGCCGAGCGCGATCTTGTAGCCCTCGCCCTCGGCGCCGATCAGGTTCTCCGCCGGGATGCGGCAGCCGTCGAAGTTGATCTGCGCGGTGTCGCTGCTGTGCTGGCCGAGCTTGTCCTCGAGCCGCGCCACCTGGTAGCCCGGCGCGTCGGTCGGCACGATGAAGGCGCTCATGCCGCGCTTGCCCGCGGCCTTGTCGGTGACCGCGATCACGATCGCCACCTGGCCGTTCTTGCCGCTGGTGATGAACTGCTTCACGCCGTCGATCACATAGCCGTCGGCGTCCTTGCGCGCGGTGGTGCGCAGGCTCGAGGCGTCGCTGCCGGCCTGCGGCTCGGTCAGGCAGAAGGCGCCGAGCATCCGCCCCTGCGCGAGCGGCTCGAGCCACTGCTTCTTCTGCTGCGCATTGCCGTAGCGCATCAGGATCGCGTTGACGGGGCAGTTGGTCACGCTGATCGCGGTGCTGGTGCCGCCGTCGCCGGCCGCGATCTCCTCGAGCACCAGCGCGAGCGTGAGGTAGTCGAGGCCGGCGCCGCCGTGCTCCTCGGGCACGCAGATGCCGTAGGCACCGAGCGCCGCGAGGCCCTGGTGCACTTCCTTCGGAAAGCTGTGGTCGCGGTCCCACTTCGGCGCGTGGGGCCAGAGTTCGGCCTGCGCGAAATCGCGCACGGCGTCGCGGATGGCTTCCTGGTCGGTGCTCAGCAGCATGGCGTGTCTCCTTCTGTCGTTCTCGTCGCGTCGTCGTTACTTGCCCGAACCCAGGTCCATGATCAGGCGGGCCGCCATGTACAGCCGACGCGGGATCGCGCTGATGTCCACGTACTCGGCCTTGTCGCTGTGGTAGCCGAAGCCCGGCAGGCCCAGGCTCTCGATCACGGGCTTGCCCGACAGCGCCGCGTAGGCCGCGTCGGTGCCGCCGCCGGTGCGCTCTTCCACGCCCAGCGTGCCGCCGGCTTCCTTGTAGTAGCCCACCGCCTTGTCGACCAGCTTCCTGCCGCCTTCGCCGGCATTGAAGGCCGGGCGGCCGCGCGTGACGATCACCTTCACGTCGGCATCGGGCAGCTTCTTCTGCTGCGCGCGCTCCTCGAGCGTCTTCATCGCGGCATCGAAGTCCTCGTTGCGCGCATAGCGCACGTCGGCGTTGAGCGTGGCGCTGGCCGGGATGATGTTCGAGACGTTGCCGGCCTTGGCGATGGTCCAGTTGAAGCGCAGGTTCTTCGACTTGTCGTCGATGCTCATGGTGCGCAGCACCAGGTCGGAGGCCTCGACCAGCGCGTTCACGCCGAGGTCGGGCGCGGCGCCCGCGTGCGAGGCCTTGCCCGTGATGTTGACCTGCACGTAGGCGATGCCCGAGGTGCCGAGCGAAAGCTTCTCGTCGCCGGCGCCGGTGGGTTCGAACGAGAGCACGTAGTCGGCCAGCTTGGCCTCTTCCTGGATCAGGTCGCGCGAGCCGAAGGAGCCTTTCTCCTCGTCGGTGTTGAACAGCACGGTGATGGTGCCGTAGTCGCGCACGCCGTAGTCCTTGAGCAGCTTGAGCGTGTGCAGGATCACGGCATTGCCGCCCTTGTCGTCGGCGATGCCGGGGCCGTAGGCCTTGTCGCCCTCGATGCGGAACGGCGCCTTGGCGAGCGTGCCCTTGAGGTAGACGGTGTCCATGTGCGACATCAGCAGCAGGTTCTTGCCGCCGCGACCCTTGAGCTTGCCGACGATGTTGTCGCCCACCACCAGGCCGGCCGACTTGCTGCGCGTGACGGTGAAGCCCAGGTTCTTCAGCTCGCCCTCGAGGAAGTTGCCCGCCGCGGCGATGCCCTCGGCGTCGCCGGTGCCGGTCTCGATGTTGACCAGCTTCTCCAGCGTCTTGATGACGGCGGGCTGCTCGTCGGTGGCGGCCTGGAACAGCACGTTGTCGCGCTTCTGCGCCCAGGCGGCCGGCGCGAGCAGGGCGCCCGCGAGCACGGCGGCGATGACGTTGCGTGAATGAAAGGGACGCATGGGACCTCCTGCTTTTCTGCGATTCGTTCGGAAACTGGGAAAGACCGCCGGCAGCCGCCGCCGGCCGGCCGCCCCGGGGAGGGGCGGAAGGCGGCGGGCGGCCCGGGCCGGCGGACGGGCGTCGTACCTTTTACAGCAGTTCGAGCGCCACGGCGGTGCCTTCGCCGCCGCCGATGCACAGCGTGGCCACGCCGCGCTTCCTGCCTTGCGCCTTCAGCGCGTGGATCAGCGTGACCATGATGCGCGCGCCGCTGGCGCCGATCGGGTGGCCCAGCGCGCAGGCGCCGCCGTGGATGTTGACGCGGTCGTGCGACACGTCGAGCTCGTGCATCAGCGCCATCGGCACCACCGCGAAGGCCTCGTTGACCTCCCAGAGGTCCACGTCCTTGACGCTCCAGCCGGTCTTCTTGAACAGCTTGGCCACGGCGCCCACCGGCGCGGTCGAGAACCACTCGGGCTGCTGCGCGTGCGTGGCATGGCCGACGATGCGCGCGATCGGCTTCGCGCCGATCTTCTTCGCATGCGACTCGGTCATCATCACCAGCGCGGCGGCACCGTCGTTGATCGACGAGCTCGAGGCGGCGGTGATGGTGCCGTTCTCCTTCTTGAACGCGGGCTTGAGCGTCGGGATCTTGTCGAGCTTGACCTTGCCCGGGCCTTCGTCGATGGCGATCAGCGTGTCGCCGCCGCGGCCCTTGACCGTGACCGGCACGATCTCGTCCTTGAACAGGCCGGTGTCGGTGGCCTTCTTGGCGCGTTCCACGCTGGCGATGGCGAAGGCGTCCTGCTGCTCGCGCGTGAACTTGTACTTGGCCGCGCAGTCCTCGCCGAAGGTGCCCATCGAGCGGCCCGGCTGGTAGGCATCCTCGAGGCCGTCGAGCATCATGTGGTCGAAGATGCGGTCGTGGCCCATGCGGTAGCCGCCGCGGCCCTTGAGCATCAGATAGGGCGCGTTGGTCATGCTCTCCATGCCGCCGGCCACCATCACGTCGTGCGTGCCGGCCAGCAGCAGGTCGTGCGCGAGCATCGCGGCCTTCATGGCCGAGCCGCACATCTTGCTGAGCGTGACCGCGCCGGCGCTGTCGGGCAGGCCGCCCTTGTAGGCCGCCTGGCGCGCGGGCGCCTGGCCCTGGCCCGCCATCAGGCAGTTGCCGAACAGCACCTCGCCCACGCTGTCGGGCGCGATGCCGGCGCGCTCGACGGCGGCCCTGATCGCGGCGCCGCCGAGGTCGTGCGCCGCGAGGGAGGAGAAGTCGCCCTGGAAGCTGCCCATGGGGGTGCGGGCGGCGCCGACGATGACGATGGATTCGGACATGTGAGTGCTCCTTGATGCTGGAAAAAGAATGCGGGTCCGCGGATGCGAAGGCCCGTCAGGAATGCGCCGCCTGCTCCTCGTCGTGGAAGCGTTGCGACTCTTCGTACGGGAACACGTCCAGCATCTGGCCGGCCTGGATGCGTTCCTTGTGGTGTTGCCAGAAGGCGGCGTCGAGCAGGTCGGCGTGGTGCGCCATGAAGGCTGCGCGCACGTCCTTGTTGCCCAGCAGGAAGGGCTCGAAGGTCTCGGGGAACACGTCCTTCGGGCCGACCGAATACCAGACCTCGCCGCTCATCTCCTCTTCCTCGTTGCGCGGCGCGGGCACCTTGCGGAACTGGCAGTCGGTGATGTATTCGATCTCGTCGTAGTCGTAGAACACGACCTTGCCGCCGCGCGTGACGCCGAAGTTCTTCCACAGCATGTCGCCCGGGAAGATGTTGGCCGCCACCATGTCCTTGATCGCGTTGCCGTACTCGATCACCGCCTGCTCGAGCTGCTCCCTGGCGCGCCTGGCCTGTGCCGGGCTCTCGGGATGCGCGAGCATGTCGAAGGCCTCCTGCAGGTAGATGTTCAGCGGGATCATCCGGCGCTCGATGTAGACGTGCTTGAGCACCAGCTCCATCTCCCCGTTGCCGTCGCGATCGCCGATCTCGAGCTGGCTGGGCGCGAACTTCCGGATCTCCTCGATCAGCGCGGGCTCGAAGCGGTCGAGCGGAAAACCCACGTCGCTGTACTCGAGCGTGTCGGCCATGCGGCCCACGCGGTCGTGCTGCTTCACGAGCATGTACTTGCCCTTGATCTGCTCGCGCGTGGTGTCCTTCGGTGGCGGATAGAAGTCCTTGATGACCTTGAACACGAACGGGAACGAGGGCAGGTCGAACACCAGCATCACCATGCCCTTGATGCCGGGCGCGATGCGGAAGCGGTCGCTCGAGTAGTTGAGGTGCGAGAGGAAGTCGCGGTAGAACAGCGTCTTGCCCTGCTTGGCGAGGCCGAGCGCGTTGTAGATCTCGGCGCGCGGCTTGCGCGGCATCAGCGAGCGCAGGAACTGCACGCAGGCCGAGGGCACCTCCATGTCGACCATGAAGTAGGCGCGCGCGAAGCTGAACAGCATCTGCAGATCGTCCTCGCCGAACAGCACCGCGTCGACGTGGAAGCGGCCCCGGCCGTCGTGCAGGATCGGCAGCGCGAACGCCAGCTCGACGAAGCCGTTCATGATCTTGCCGACCACGTAGGCGCCCTTGTTGCGATAGAACAGCCCCGAGAGCACCTGCAGCTGGAAGTTGGCGCGCAGCTTGACCTGGTGGAAGCGCCCCTGCATCGCGCTCGCCACGCGCTCGGCATCGCGCCGCTTGTGGGCCCAGCTGCCGAGCAGCGCGAAGTCGTCGAGCATCTGCTCGATGGTGTCGGCCAGCGTGGCGGGCGACGGATAGTAGGGCCGGTAGGTGGGCGCGCCGCGCGGCTCGATGTACTCGGTGCTGATCGCCGGGCGCACGAAGATGAAGTCGTTCTGGAAGTACGCGCGGTGCAGGATCTTGGTGGTGACCGAGTTGAAGAAGCTCTCGGCCAGCTCGGGCTGGTGGTGGTCGACCAGCAGGCCGATGTAGTGCAGCTTGACCTGGTGCCAGACGTCCATCGGCTGCTCGCCGGCCTTGAACTCCTTCTCGAGCCGCGCCACCGCCTCGCTCACGCGCAGGTCGTAGAACTCGATGCGCTCGCGCTGCGCGCGCTGCTGGCCGTGCCAGTCGGCGGTCTCGAAGCGGTGCTTGGCGCGCGACGACTCGGCCCGGAACAGCGTGTAGTGCCGGTTGAAGCCGTCCATCATCGCCTTCGCGATGTCGTAGGCCAGCGGGGAGTCGAGGCGCTGCGGGAACATGGACCGAAGCGGGCGCGGTCTTAGTCGGCCGCGGGGGTGGCGGGCGCGGGTGCCGCGGCGGGCTTGCCCGTGAGTTTGGTCACCAGCTCGCCGGGGCGGCTGTACTTGTGGCGCACGCGCTGCACGGCGGCCCTGTAGAGCGATTCGAGCGACTTGTCGCCTTCCACGCTCATGCCCAGGTCCTGCAGCAGGCCGTCGTGCACGCCGAAGGTCCAGCCGTGGATCGTGACCTTCTGGCCGCGGCTCCAGGCGTCGACCATCACCGTGCTGACGGCCACGTTGACCACCTGCTCGGCGACGTTGAGTTCGCACAGCGCGTCGGCGCGCACTTCTTCCGAGAAGCTGTCGAGCATCACGTGGTGGCGGTCGCGCACGTCCTGGATGTGGCGGATCCAGTTGTCGGCCAGGCCGATGCGGGTGCCGTTGAGCGCGGCCTTCACGCCCGCGCAGCCGTAGTGGCCCACCACCATGATGTGCTCGACCTTCAGGTGCTCGACCGCGAACTGGATCGCCGACAGCGCGTTGAGGTCGGAGTGCACCACGATGTTGGCCACGTTGCGGTGCACGAACACCTCGCCGGGCTCGAGGCCGGTGATCTGATTGGCCGGCACGCGGCTGTCGGAACAGCCGATCCACATGTAGCGCGGCGTCTGCTGCTTGACCAGGCTGGTGAAGAAACCAGGCCGGTCGCGTTCCATCTGCGCGGACCAGGCGCGGTTGTGGGCGAAGAGGTCGTCGAGGGATTCGGACATGCGGGGATTGTCGGTGAGGTGGAGGGGGATTCGGTGCGGCGGCGCCCGGCGCCGGGGGCTCTCTCAGGCGGTGGTTCGGGCCGGTCGCGGTGGCCTGGCCTTGGGCTTGCCGGCGGTTTCGGCCTTCTGCGCGCGCGCCAGCGCCGTCTGGCCCTTCTTTTCGTGAGCACGCACTTCCGCGATATTGGCCTGCAGCTCGGCGAGCTGGCCCTCGAGCTGCGCGCGGTGGGCGCCCAGGATGCTGAGGAAGCGCTCGAGCTGCGGCACCGTGTCGCGCGGGCTGTCGTACATGTCGAGGATGTCCTTGGCCTCGGTCAGGCTCAGGCCCAGGCGCTTGGCGCGCAGCGTGAGCGTGAGCCGGGCCCGGTCGCGCGCGCTGTAGATGCGCTGCAGGCCCGCGCGCTCGGGCGTGAGCAGCCCCATGTCCTCGTAGAAGCGGATCGCCCGCGTCGTCAGGTCGAACTCCTTCGCGAGCTGGCTGATGGTGAAGGTTTGCGCTGGCATGAGGGCTGGTTCAGGGAGCACGGGAGGCGCCGGAAAGGGGGCGTTGCGGGGGCGACAGCACATTTGCGCCGCGCTCTCTACAATGGTGCCCTCAACCCATGACGTTTACGTAAACGTCAATCCTACATGAATCTGCTCGAACGCGAACTCCACTACCCCCTCGGCGACACCCTGCCCGCGCCCGGCGAGGCCCTCGAAGTGGCGCCCGGCGTGCGCTGGATCCGGATGCGGCTGCCGTTCGCGCTCGACCACATCAACCTCTGGCTGCTGCGCGACAACTACCGCGGCGTCGAGGGCTGGACCGTGGTCGACTGCTGCATCTCGCGCGACGAGGCGCGGGCCCAGTGGGAGCAGGTGTTCGAGACCCAGCTGCAGGGCCTGCCGATCGTGCGCGTGATCGTCACCCACATGCACCCCGACCACATCGGCCTTGCCGACTGGCTGTGCAAGCGCTGGAACGTGCCGCTGTGGATCAGCTCCACCGACTACCACGTGGCACGCGTGCTCTGCAGCAGCGGCGACACGCTGGCGGGCGGCGAGCATGCCGCGCGCTTCTTCAGCGCGCACGGCCTGGCCAACCCCGAGGCGCTCGACAAGATCCGCGGCCGCACCAACTACTACGCGAACATGGTGCCCTCGGTGCCCGAGAGCTTCGTGCGCATGCTCGACGGCGACAGCGTCGACATCGGCGGCCATGCCTGGCGCTGCATCAGCGGCTACGGCCATGCGCCCGAGCACATCGCGCTGTACTGCGACGACCTCAAGCTGCTGCTGGGCGGCGACATGATGCTGCCGCGCATCTCGACCAACGTGAGCGTGTACGCGGGCGAGCCCGAGGCGAACGCGCTGCGCCTGTTCCTCGACAGCATCGAGCGCTTCAAGTCGCTGCCCGCCGACACCCTCGGCCTGCCCGCGCACGGCAAGCCCTTCACCGGCATCCACCGCCGCGTCGAGCAGCTGCAGGAGCATCACCGCGACCGCCTGGCCGAGCTGCTCGAGGTCGCGCTGGCGCGGCCGATCACGGCTTTCGAGGGGCTGCCGATCCTGTTCAAGCGCGAGCTCGACCTGCACCAGATGACCTTCGCGATGGGCGAGACCGTGGCGCATCTGCACCTGCTCTGGTATTCGGGGCAGGTGAAGCGCGAGCTGGGCGCGGACGGCATCTACCGCTTCGGCGCCCTGCACTGAAGCCGGCGCAGCGCGGCGGACGGCCGCGCATAGACTCGCGGGCATGAACATGTCGCACACGCTGGCCGATCTGCGCGCGGGCCGGCTGGCCGGCGCCACGCGGCTCGACCTGGGCTGCGGCCTCGAGGAATTTCCGCGCGAAATCCTGGACCTGGCCGACACGCTCGAGGTACTGAACCTCACGGGCAATGCGCTCGACCGCCTGCCCGACGACCTGGGCCGGCTGCACCGGCTGCGCGTGCTGTTCTGCTCCGACAACCGCTTCACGCGGCTGCCCGAATCGATCGGCGACTGCGCGAACCTCGACATCGTGGGCTTCAAGGCCAACCGCATCGCCGAGGTGCCGGCCGCGGCGCTCGCGCCCTCGCTGCGCTGGCTGATCCTGACCGACAACGCGATCGAGCGCCTGCCCGACACGCTGGGTGACTGCGCGCGCATGCAGAAGCTGATGCTCGCGGGCAACCGCCTGAGCGCGCTGCCCGAAACATTGGCCGGCTGCACGCGGCTCGAGTTGCTGCGCATCTCCGCCAACCGTTTCGCCACGCCACCCGGCTGGTTGTGGTCGATGCCGCGCCTGTCGTGGCTGGCCGCCGCGGGCAATGCCTTCGACGCGCGCGACGAGGAGGCCGCGGCGATCGCGCCCGCGGTGCCGCGCATCGACTGGAGCGCGCTGCGGCTGGGCGCGCAGCTCGGCGAAGGGGCCTCGGGCGTGATCCACGAGGCGTTGCTGAACGAGCGGGAGCCGGTCGCCGTCAAGCTGTTCAAGGGAGCCGTCACCAGCGACGGCTGGCCGCGCAGCGAACTCGCGGCCAGCATCGCGGCCGGCGCCCATGCCACGCTGATCGGCGCGCAGGGCCGCATCGACGGCCATCCCGACGGCACGCAGGGCCTGGTGATGGCGCGCGTGCCGGCGTCGTTCCGCACGCTCGCCGGGCCGCCGAGCCTGGCCTCGTGCACGCGCGACGTCTATGCCGACGACGCCCGCTGGTCCGCCGCCACCGCGTTGCGCATCGCGCGCGACATCGCGGCGGCGATGCGGCACCTGCATGCGCGCGGCCTGGTGCATGGCGATCTCTATGCGCACAACATCCTCTGGCATCCCGAGCAGGGCGCGCGGCTCGGCGACTTCGGCGCCGCCTGGTTCGCCGATGCGCTGCCCGCCGACGCCGCGGCGCGCGCGCGGCAACTGGAGGTGCGCGCCTTCGGCTGCCTGCTCGAGGAACTGGCCGCGCGCTGCGATGAACCGCCTTTCGCGATGACGGCGCTGCGCGATCGCTGCCTGCAGCCCGAGGTGGCCGCGCGCCCCTCGGCTGCCGAGATCGCCGCGCTGCTCGAAGAGGCCCTTGCATGAGCCGCGGCCGCCTCGCCCATCCGCCGCTGCCGATGCGCGACGGCGTGAGCGCGAGTTGCGTCGGCCTGCCGACCGAGGACCACTGGCCCACCATCGCCGATTTCCTGATCGCGCGCTTCACCGCGATCGCGCCCGAGGCCTGGATGCGGCGCATCCGCGACGGCGAGGTGGTCGACGAGCACGGCGTGCCCGTCACGCCCGAGCGCCGCTACCAGGCGCCGCTGCGCGTCTTCTACTACCGCGCGCTCGACACCGAGCCGGCGATCCCGTTCGAGGAGCAGGTGCTGTACCGCGACGAACACCTGCTGGTGGTCGACAAGCCGCACTTCGTGCCGGTCACGCCCACCGGCAAGTACCTGCACCAGAGCCTGCTGGTGCGGCTCAAGCGCAAGCTCGGCATCGAGGCGCTGTCGCCGCTGCACCGCATCGACCGCAGCACCGCGGGCCTGCTGCTGTTCTCGCTGCGGCCAGAGACGCGCGGCGCCTACCAGACCATGTTCGCGCAGCGCACGGTGCACAAGGAGTACGAGGCGATCGTGCCGCTGCCCGGCGGCGAGGCCGCCGCGGCCGCGCTGCCCTCGGTCTACCGCAGCCGGCTGGTCGACGACGCGCACTTCATGCAGGTGAAGGAGGCGCCCGGCGAACCGAACTCCGAGACCGGCATTGCGGTGCTGAAGGTCTTCGACGGCCTCGCGCATCTCGCGCTCTCGCCGGTCACGGGCCGGCGGCACCAGCTGCGCGTGCACTGCATGGCGCTGGGCATGCCGATCGTGAACGACCCCTTCTATCCGGTGCTGACACCGGTAGCCACCGACGACTTCGAGCGGCCGCTGCAGCTGCTGGCGCGCTCCATCGCCTTCACCGATCCAGTGACCGGCGAGCCGCGCCGCTTCGACAGCCAGCTGCGCCTGCTGCTGGCGCCAAGGTGACGCCCGCGGCGCGGCGCCGGCACTAAGCTGCGGCCTCCGGCTGCCCTTGCCTTTCTTCCATCGGGCGGCCCCAGGCACACCAGGAGACGCCGCACATGGACACCACCCGACTCTTCTCGCTCCAGGGCCGCACCGCCCTCATCACCGGCGGCTCGCGCGGCATCGGCCGCATGATCGCCGAGGGCTATCTCGCGCAGGGCGCGCGGGTCTACATCTCGGCGCGCAAGGCCGAGGCCTGCGACCAGACCGCCCAGGAGCTGTCGGCCCTCGGGCATTGCGTGTCGCTGCCGGCCGACGTGTCGACGCTCGAAGGGGCGCAGGCGCTGGTCGCCGCGTTCGCGAAGCACGAGTCCTCGCTGGACATCCTGGTCAACAACGCCGGTGCCGCCTGGGGTGCGCCCTATGCGGAGTTTCCGGAGAGCGGGTGGGACAAGGTGGTCGACCTGAACCTCAAGACGCCGTTCTTCCTGACGCAGGCGTTGACGCCGCTGCTGAAGAAGGCGGCCGCGGGGGGCGACCACCTCGCGAAGGTGATCAACATCGCCTCGATCGACGGGATCTCGGTGAATCCGCAGGAGACCTACTCGTATGCGGCGAGCAAGGCGGGGCTGATCCAGCTCACGCGGCGCATGGCGCTGCGGCTGGCGCAGGACGGGATCGTGGTGAGTGCGATTGCGCCGGGGGCCTTTGCGTCGAGCATGAACAAGGATGCTCGGGACCATGGGGATGAGATCAAGGGGCGGATTCCGGCGGGGCGGATCGGGAAGCCCGAGGACATGGCGGGGGCGGCGATCTTTCTGGCTTCGAATGCGGGGGACTATGTGATGGGGTCTACGTTGGTGGTCGATGGGGGTGTGACGCACGCGCGTTGATTTGTTTGCTGCGCTTTTGTTGAGGCTGTTGGCCGGGTCTCGCCCCGGCGGGCGAGTCACTTTCTTTTGCTTCGCCAAAAGAAAGTAACCAAAGAAAAGGCGACCCCGCTGTCTGTGTCCCTCCGCTTCGCTGCGGGCAACCTGCGGTGCTCGGGGAAAGCGGGGGTCCGCAGAACTCGCTGCACTTCGTTGCGCTCAGACAGCTGCGGCCCTGATCCCGCTTTCCCCTGCGCTCCTCGGCACAGCCAGAGGGGAGTGGGTCGGGCCATCGCTTCGCTCGGCCTTTTGGGGGCTGGCCGGGCCTTCGCTTTGCTCGGCCGGTACCATCTCCCCATGTCTTCCTTTCCTTTCGCCGCGGTCCTTTTCGACTGCGACGGTGTCCTCGTCGACTCCGAACCCATCACCAACCGCGTGCTTGCCGAGATGCTCGGCGAACTGGGCTGGCCTCTCACCACCGACGAATCGATGCGCATCTTCACCGGCAAGGCGGTGAAGGACGAAGCCGACCTGATCGAGTCGAAGACCGGCTTTCGCATCACGCCCGAATGGCTGCACGGCTTTCGCGAGCGCCGCAACGAGGCGCTCGAGCGGGACCTGACTGCGATCCCGAATGCGCCCGCCGCGGTGCGCGCGCTGTTCGAGCAGCTCGACGGGCGCATCGCCTGCGCCTCGGGCGCGGATCGCTTCAAGGTCGAGCTGCAGCTCGAGAAGGTCGGCATCCTCGACTGCTTCGCGGGTCGGATCTTCAGCGGCCACGAGATGCCGCGCTCCAAGCCGGCGCCCGACGTGTACCTCGCGGCGGCGGCGGCGCTGGGCGTGGATCCGAAGCGCTGCGCGGTGGTCGAGGACACGGTCACGGGCGCGATGGCGGGCGTGGCGGCGGGCGCGACGGTGTTCGGCTACAGCACGGGCGAGTCGGGCCACAGCGGGCCCGAGGCGCTGCGCAGCGTCGGCGCGGTGCAGGTGTTCGGCGACATGGCCGAACTGCCGGCACTGCTCGCGGCGCACCGGCCCATCGGCTGAAGCGAACACCCACCGGCGGCAGGGCTGCCGGCTTTCTGTTCGAATCGAATCACGACCGGCCGCCGGCGGCGGCTGCACACCATCCAATGCCCACCAGGAGCCCCCGCGCATGACCTCCGAGTACAAGACCGAACAGCCCGAACGCAGCGAGATCGACGCCCTGCAAGGCCCCGCGGTGGTCGAGTTCGGCACCAACTGGTGCGGCGTCTGCAAGGCCGCGCAGCCGGACATCGCCGCGGCCTTCGCGCAGCATCCGGGCCTGCGCCACATCAAGGTCGAGGACGGCAGCGGCCGTCCGCTGGGCCGCTCGTTCGGCGTGAAGCTGTGGCCCACGCTGGTGTTCATGCGCGATGGCCGCGAAGTGGCCAAGCTGGTGCGGCCCACCGACAGCGCCTCGATCGCCGAGGCGCTCGCGAAGATCGCTCAGCCGGCCTGAGCGCGCCGGCCGCGCGCCGGCTTCGCCATCGACAGGATCAGGCGGTAGAGCGCCTGCGCGGCGGGCGACAGCACCGCGCCCTTGCGCGACAGCAGCGCGAAGCTGCGCCGCACCGTGGGCTGCGCGAGCGCGATCAACGCGATGCGCGGGTAGGTGCCGGCCTGCACCGCCAGCTTCGGCACCACGGCGGCGCCCACGCCCTGCGCCACCAGCCCGACGGCGGTCGAGCTGCGCTGCACCTCGTAGACGAAGGGCAGGTTCAGTCCGCTCGGTGCCAGCGCCGCATCGAGCAGCGGGCGGTTGCTGCTGCCCGGGCCCGGCACGATCAGCGCGTGGCCCTCGAGTTGCGACCAGGCGATGCTGCGGCGGCGCGCCAGCGGATGGTCGTCGCGGCAGGCGAGCACGAAGCGGTCGTCCAGCAACGGGATGCGCTCCAGCTCGGGCTCGTAGGACTCGGCGATGCTGATGCCGAACTCGGCCTCGCGCTGCAGGATCGCGCCGGCCACGCCGGCCGACGAGTGGTCGAGGATCTTGATGCGGTTGCCGGGGAACAGGGCGCTGTAGGCCTGGATCACCGCGGGCAGGAACTGCACGCCGACCGTCGGCACGCAGGCCAGGGTCACGTTGCCGCGCGAGGCCTGGCCGGCCTCGCGGATGCCGAGCATGGCCGAGGAGATGTCGGCGAGCAGCCGCCGCGCCTGCGGCAGGAAGTTCTGGCCGATCACCGTGAGCGCCAGCGAGCGCGTCGTGCGTTCCACCAGCTGCACGCCGAGCACTGCCTCGAGGTTCTGCAGCCGGCGCGTCAGCGCGGTGGAGGTGATGTGCAGCGAATCGGCGCCGGCATGGAAGCTGCCGTGCTCCGCCACGGCGAGGAATGCCTGCAGGCCGAGCATGTCCACTTTCATGAGGCGATTGCAGCAATGGTCCAGATAAATTCATTTTACGCAGCCGGATTGCAGGCACAGAATCCGCCGCCATGAACATCACGGTGCTGGACGACTACTTCGACACGCTGCGCACGCTGCCCTGCTTCGCCAAGCTCGACGGGCACGAGGTGACGGTGTGGAACGACCACGTGGACGAGCCCGACGCGCTGGTGCAGCGGCTGTCGCAGGCCGATGCCGTGGTGCTGATCCGCGAGCGCACCGCGCTGCGCGCGCCGGTGCTCGAGCGGCTGCCGCGGCTGCGGCTGATCAGCCAGCGCAGCGTCTATCCGCACATCGACGTCGAGGCCTGCACGCGGCTGGGCATCGTGCTGTCGTCGGACCAGCATGCGGGCACGCCTTCCTACGCCGCGGCCGAGCTCACATGGGCGCTGCTGCTGTGCGCGGCGCGGCGGATTCCGCAGCAGATGGCGTCGTTGCAGCGCGGCGGCTGGCAGACCGGCGTGGGCAGCACGCTGCGCGGCAAGACGCTCGGGATCTACGGCTATGGCCGCATCGGGCAGGCGGTGGCGGGCTATGCCGAGGCCTTCGGCATGCAGGTGTGCGTGTGGGCGCGGCCCGAGTCGATGGCCCGGGCGCGCGCGGACGGCCGCGAATGCGCGCCGGACCGAGAGCGTTTCTTCGGCGACTGCGATGCGATCTCGCTCCACATGCGGCTGGTGCCGGCCACGCGCGGCATCGTGCGGCGCGAGGACCTCGCGCGCATGAAGCCCGATGCGGTCCTCGTGAACACCAGCCGCGCCGGCCTGATCGAGCCCGGTGCGCTGGTGGCCGCGCTGCAGGCCGGCCGGCCCGGCATGGGCGCGGTCGACGTCTACGAGACCGAGCCGCTGGTCGATCCCGCCGATCCGCTGCTGCGGTTGCCGAACCTGGTCTGCACGCCGCACATCGGCTATGTGACGCGCGAGGAGTACGAGCTGCAGTTCTCCGACGTGTTCGACCAGATCGTGGCCTTCGCGCGTGGGCAGCCGAGCAATGTCGTCAATCCCGAGGTGCTCGGCCGCCTGAAGGCCGGCGCGGGTTAATCCCGAGCGCCAGGCATTCCGCGCCGCGCCGCCGGCCGCCACAATTCCGGCATGCAGCCGACGCCGCCGCAATCCACCTGGCAGGTCTCCGATGCCGCCCTCGGCCGGCCGTCGTCGGCCGTGCTCGACCTGCGCGCGGTCTCGCTGCTGCTCGATGCGCCGCGCGACGCGGCGCCGGCGCGCGCGATGCTGCATTTCCTCAATGCGCTGCTGCCGGTGGAGTTCATCTCGCTGGTGTCGCATGGCGACGAGGCACCGGCGCAGATCGAGGGGCACTCGTTCCACGCGGCCACGCCCAATGTCACGCGCGACTGCTTCGCGCAGTACCGGCGCCACTTCTACCGCTTCGACGACGCCACGCGCATCGCGCGGCAGATGCGCGTGCAGACCCGCGAGTCGGCCGCGATGACGGTGCTCCACATGCGCTCGCCCGACATCCCCGATGCCGGCTGGCGCCAGCAGATCTACGAGCGCGAGCATCTCTCGGAGCGGCTGGCGCTGCTCTACATGCCGGCGCCGCGCACGGCGTTCTCGATCAACCTCTACCGCAGCGAGGCCATGGGCCGCTTCGCGCCGCAGGAGATCGAGCGCGTGCTCGCGGTGTCGCCGCTGCTGCGGCAGGTGCACCGCAACCTGGTGGGCGCGGGCGGGGTCGGGCCCGACATGGACACCCGCATCGCGCTGGCCCGCGCGCGCATCGCGGCGCTGGCAATCGCGCTGAGCGCGCGCGAGCTCGATGTGGCGGCGCGCATCGCCTGCGGGCTCACGGCCGACGGCATCGCGGCCGACCTCGACATCGCGCCCTCGAGCGTGGTCACGCTGCGCAAGCGCGCCTACCTCAAGCTCGGCATCCACGACCGCGCCGCGCTGGTGCGGCTCGCGGCCTGACCCTCCCTCGCTGATCGAAGTCCTTGCCGTCCCCTTCGCGGGGGACGCGCCGCCCGGCCGTTCGCCCCACGATCGCGGCAGCGGCGGGCACACGATCCCGCCGCACACGATGGAGACGAGAACGCGCATGTTCATCCGCAACTGCTGGTACGTGGTCGCCTGGGACCACGAGATTCCCGCCGAGGGCCTGTTCAACCGCACGGTGATCGGCGAGCCGCTGCTGCTCTACCGCACCGCGCAGGGCGAGGTGGTGGCGCTCGAGGATCGCTGCTGCCATCGCCACGCGCCGCTGTCCAAGGGCCGGCGCGAGGGCGACTGCGTGCGCTGCGGCTACCACGGGCTCAAGTTCGATGCGCGCGGCCTCTGCGTCGAGGTGCCGGGCATGGCGACGGTGCCGCCGCGCGCACGGGTGCGCAGCTACCCGGTGGCGGTGCGCAACCGCTGGGTGTTCGTGTGGATGGGCGAGGCCGAGCGCGCCGACACGGCGCTGCTGCCCGACAACTTCTCGTGCGACCACCCCGAGTGGCGCCACATCCCGGGCTACCTGCACTACGACACGCCCTACCTGCTGATCTGCGACAACCTGCTGGACTTCTCGCACCTGAGCTACGTGCACGAGAAGACGCTCGGCGGCTCGACCGCGATCGCGCAGGCGCGACCCGAGATCGAGAAGATCGAGCGCGGCCTGCGCGTGACGCGCCGGGTGGAGAACGTGCCGCCGCCCGCGCACTGGGCCGGCGCGCGGCCCTTCGCGCCCGATGCGCGCTTCGACCGCTGGTTCGTCTACGACTTCGTGCTGCCGGGCACGCTGCTGATGCAGTCGGGTGGGCGCCCCGTGGAGGACGCCGAGGGCGACATGCGCCATGCCGTCGAGCTGCACAGCTGCCAGACCCTGACGCCCGAGACCGAGACCAGCACCCACTACTTCTTCCAGCAGGCGCACCGGCCCTCGCTCGGCGGCGAGCAGCTCACGCGCACGCTCTACGACAGCCTGATCGTGGCCTTCAACGAGGACCGCGACATGATCACCGCGCAGGCCCGCAACATCGAGCACGCGCCCTTGCTGCCGATGCTGCCGCTGGCCATGGATTCGGCGCTGGTGCAGTTCCGCCGGCTGGTGGCGCAGGCGCTCGAGGACGAGCGGCGGAACGAGGTGCCGCCGCCGCGCGCGCAGCCCGAGCGCGCCGCGAGCTGCTGAAACGCTGCGCACCGGAACCCACAAGAACCCACGAGGAGACAAGACCCATGTTCAAGCTGCTTTCGATCGCCTGCGCCGCGCTGGCCTTCGCCGTTCCCGCCGCCGCCCAGGAGGCCTACCCGTCGCGGCCGATCCGCATCGTCGTGCCCTATCCGGCCGGCGGCGCCACCGACTACGTGGCGCGCACCGTCGGCGAGCGCCTGTCGAAGGCGCTGGGCCAGCCGGTGGTGGTCGACAACAAGGCGGGCGCAGCCGGTGCCATCGGCGCCGCCGAGGTGGCGCGCGCCAAGGCCGACGGCTACACGCTGCTGATGACGATCACCGACTCGCAGATCAACAACACCGCGCTCTACCGCACGCTGGCCTACGACCCGCGCAAGGACTTCGCGCCGATCACGCAGATCGTGCGCAGCCCGGCGCTGATCTCGACCCATCCGGGCTCGGGCCTGCGCAGCCTCGCCGACCTCAAGGCCAAGGCCGGGCCCGGTGGCGCGAAGCTCAGCTATGCCTCGTGGGGCATCGGCGGCCTGGGCCACCTGGCCGGCGAGAGCCTCAACCGCAGCCTGGGCGGCGGCATGGTGCACGTGCCGCAGCGCGGCGAGGGGCTGGTGGTCACCGACCTGCTGTCGGGCACGGTCGACATCGGGCTGTCGTCGGTGGCGAGCGCGATGCAGCACGTGCCGGGCGGCAAGATCGTGCCGCTGGCCGTGCTCGGGCGGCAGCGTTCGAGCACCTTGCCGCAGGTGCCGACGATGCACGAGCTGGGCTTCGACGACCCGCTGTACGACAGCAACGTCTGGATCGGCCTGCTGGCGCCCGCGGCCACGCCGAAGCCCATCGTGGAGCGGCTCGCGAAGGAGGTGCGCGAGGTGGTGGGCGCGCCCGAGGTCGGCCAGCAGTTCGTGGCCCGCGGCTTCGAGATCATGAACAGCACGCCCGAGCAGTTCGCCAGCGCCTACCGCGCCGAGTTCGACGTCATCACGCGGCGCATGCGCGAACTGAGCATCGAGGCGCAGTGAGCGCCGGGTTCAGCGCTTGCCGGAGCGGCGCGCGGCAAGCGCCTTGTGGCGCCGCTCGGCCAGCGCGATCGGGATCAGCGCCCAGGCCTTGGCGCCGTCGAGCGGCGCCACCGGCACCAGGTTGAGCAGCGCGAACACGAGATTGAAGTAGCCGAGGAAGGCGACCACCGGCCCGAGCCCGCGCACGCTCGCCAGCGGCGTGGTGGCGGCCAGCGCGATCAGCGGCAGCGCCACCATCATCTGTGCCGCGACGCCGCCCCAGGCCACGATGGCCTCGTCCTTGTGGCTGTAGGGCTCCTCGTAGTCGCACACGCCGTGGATCACGCCGAGGTAGATCGCGAACGGCCGGTAGCCCATGCGGCGGGCGAAGCCCGCGTGGCCGGCCTCGTGCAGGAAGATGATGCCGAAGTAGGAGACGATGGTGATGACCGCGAGCAGCGGCGTGCGGATGCACAAAAGGAACAGGCCGGCCCCGACCAGGAGGGCGGACCAGTGGATGTAGACCCGGGCGCCGAAGACCCGGAGCTTGCGAATCCGCGCGTAACCGTTCATGGAGGGAGGTCTCGGGTGCGTGACGTCCCGGGCGCTGGCGTGGCGGCCTGCTGGCGGAAGTCCCTGGGTGCGAGTCCCGTCCATTGTAGAAAAGCGCGCGAGAAGCTCTTCTCGTTGCGAAAGCCCGCCGCCAGCGCGACCTGCTTGATCGGCCGGTGGGTGCGCCGCAGCAGGTCGACCGCGAGCTCGTGCCGCACCTCGTTCTTGAGCGCCTGCAGCGAGCTGCCTTCCTCCTGCAGCTGGCGGTGCAGCGTGCGGCTCGACACGTTGAGCAGCGTGGCCAGCGCCTCGGCGGTGGTGGTCTCGGCGGCGCGCGAGCGCAGCAGCTCGCGCACGCGCTGGCCCAGCAGCCGGTCGCGCCGGTACTGCAGGATCGTGAGCGGCAGCGCGCGCTTGAGCATGGTGCGCAGCGCGCGCTCGTCGCGCTGCAGCGGCAGCGCGAGGTAGCGCTCGTCGAAGGCGATGCTCGCGCGCGCGGCGTCGAAGCGCACCTCGGGCGTGAACATCGCCGCGTAGGCGTCGCGGTGCGCCGGCGCGGGAAAGGGAAAGCCGGCCTGCCGCAGTGAGATGCGTGAATCGATGGCCCAGCACATGTAGCCGTGCATGAAGCGCAGGCTGGTCACGAGGCAGAACTCGCGGAAGGCCGGATCGAGCGGGCGGTTCTCGCCGATGCGCAGCGTGGCCACGCCGCCCGCCACCTCGAGCGCGAGGCCGATGTCCTCGGTCAGCAGCCGGTGGTGGCGGCACCAGCGCTTGATCGCCACGCCGAGGTCGGGCGAGGTCAGCGAGGCGCGGCACAGCATGCCGTAGCTGCCCCAGGGCAGGCGGCGCGAGAACCAGCCCAGTGCCTCGTCGTCGAGCTCCTGCATCGCGTGGCCCGACAGCGCCTCGAACTGCGCCGCCGTCACGCGCGCGCCGGGCCGCGCGAGCTCGCGCGGCGTGATCTGTGCCACCTTCAGCGCCTCGGACGGGTCCTGGCCGTAGCGCTCGTAGCCCTTGACGATGGCTCGCACGAAGGCCATCGGCGTGACCGCGCGGGCGGGGCGGAGGAAGGAGGGGGAGGACATGGCGAGGCGGAGCCGGCGTGGCGCAAATTGCAACCATTGTGGCGCCAATTGCGGCGCGACGAGGCGTAAGCTGGCGCCTTTCCAGCGCGTCGTGGCGCGGGCAGCCCCACGCGCCGGCCCCCTTCAGAGGAGACAACACCCATGCACGATCCCGGCCTGAACTTCGACCTGGGCGAAACCATCGACTCGCTGCGCAGCGCGATCCAGGACTTCGCCGCGAATGAAATCGCACCCCGCGCCGCCGACATCGACCGCGAGAACCTGTTCCCGCACGACCTCTGGAAGAAGCTCGGCGACCTCGGCCTGCACGGCATGACCGTGAAGGAGGAGTACGGCGGTACCGAGCTCGGCTACCTGGCCCACATCGTGGCGATGGAAGAGGTGTCGCGCGCCTCGGCCTCGGTCGGCCTGTCGTACGGCGCGCACTCGAACCTGTGCGTGAACCAGATCCACCGCAACGGCAGCGAGGCGCAGAAGAAGAAGTACCTGCCCAAGCTGGTGAGCGGCGAGCACGTGGGCGCGCTGGCCATGAGCGAGCCCAATGCCGGCTCCGACGTGGTCAGCATGAAGCTCAAGGCCGAGAAGAAGGACGGCTACTACGTGCTCAACGGCGGCAAGATGTGGATCACCAACGGCGGCGACGCCGACACGCTGGTGATCTACGGCAAGACCGAGCCCGAGATGGGCGCGCGCGGCATGACCGCCTTCATCGTCGAGAAGGGCTTCAAGGGCTTCTCGGCCGGCACCAAGCTCGACAAGCTCGGCATGCGCGGCTCCAACACCTTCCCGCTGTTCTTCGACAACTGCGAGGTGCCCGAGGAGAACGTGCTCGGCGGCGAGGGCCAGGGCGCGAAGGTGCTGATGAGCGGCCTCGACTACGAGCGCGCCGTGCTCTCGGGCGGCCCGCTGGGGATCATGGCCGCCTGCATGGATGCGGTGCTGCCCTTCATCCACGAGCGCAAGCAGTTCGGCCAGAGCATCGGCGAGTTCCAGCTCATGCAGGGCAAGATCGCCGACATGTACTCGACCTGGCAGGCCACGCGCGCCTACGTCTACGCCGTGGGCAAGGCCTGCGACCGCAACGACCATGCGCGCACCTTCCGCAAGGACGCGGCCGGCGCGATCCTCTACTCGGCCGAGAAGGCGACCTGGATGGCCGGCGAGGCGATCCAGGCGCTCGGCGGCGTGGGCTACACCAAGGAATTCCCGGTCGAACGGCTGTGGCGCGACGCCAAGCTCTACGAGATCGGCGCGGGCACCAGCGAGATCCGGCGCATGCTGATCGGGCGCGAGCTGTTCGCAGAGACCGCTTAGTTCGGTTTTTCTCCCTCCCCCAGAGGAGAAGAGGCAAGGCAAGGAGACAAGGACATCAACATGACTGCAGCACTGACCGAGAGCTACGGCAAGGGCGCCACTGACGTCCCCCTCATCGAACAGACCATCGGCGACTTCTTCGACGACATGGTCGAGCGGCAATCCGATCGCGAGGCGCTCGTGAGCCGCCACGAAGGCCTGCGCTTCAGCTACCGCGAACTGCAGGCCGAGTCGGACCGGCTCGCCAGCGCGCTGCTGAAGCTGGGGCTCGCGCCGGGCGACCGCGTGGGCATCTGGTCGCACAACAACGCGCCATGGGTGCTGATGCAGATCGCCACCGCCAAGGTCGGCCTGATCCTCGTCAACATCAATCCCGCCTACCGCACCGCCGAGCTCGAGTACGCGCTCAACAAGGTCGGCTGCAAGGCACTGGTGACGATGGCGCAGTTCAAGACCAGCGACTACCTCGGCATGCTGCAGGAGCTCGGCCCGAAGCGGCTGCCGCAGCTGGCCCACACCTTCTGGATCGACAAGGCCGGCGAGGGCGCCGAGGTGCCCGGCATGCGGCGCTTCTCGGCGCTGCTGGCCAGCGGCGACGCGGCCGACCCGAAGGTCGCCGCGGTGCAGAAGACGCTCAAGGCCACCGACCCGATCAACATCCAGTTCACCAGCGGCACCACGGGCTTTCCCAAGGGCGCGACGCTGACGCACCGCAACATCCTCAACAACGGCTTCTTCATCGGCGAGTGCATGAAGCTCGGGCCGGACGACCGGCTGTGCATCCCGGTGCCGCTCTACCACTGCTTCGGCATGGTGCTCGGCAACCTGGCCTGCCTCACGCACGGCTCGGCCATCGTCTATCCGAACGACGGCTTCGATCCGCTGACCGTGCTCGAGACGGTGCAGGCCGAGAAGTGCACCGGCCTGCATGGCGTGCCCACGATGTTCATCGCCGAGCTCGACCATCCGCGCTTCAAGGAGTTCGACCTCTCGACCCTGCGCACCGGCATCATGGCCGGCTCGCCGTGTCCGATCGAGGTGATGAAGCGCGTGGTCAGCGAGATGCACCTCGAGCAGATCACCATCGCCTACGGCATGACCGAGACCAGCCCGGTGAGCTGCCAGAGCAGCACCGACACGCCGCTCGACCGCCGCGTGTCGACCGTGGGCACGGTGCAGCCGCACCTCGAGGTGAAGATCGTCGACCCCGAGACCGGCAGGACCATGCCGCCGGGCCAGTCGGGCGAGCTCTGCACGCGCGGCTATTCGGTGATGCACGGCTACTGGGACGACGAGCCCAAGACGCGCGAGGCCATCGATGCCGAGCACTGGATGCACACCGGCGACCTCGCGACCATGGACGCCGAGGGCTACGTCAACATCGTGGGCCGCATCAAGGACATGGTGATCCGGGGCGGCGAGAACATCTACCCGCGCGAGATCGAGGAGTTCCTCTACCGCCATCCCAAGGTGCAGGACGTGCAGGTGGTGGGCCTGCCCGACCGCAAGTACGGCGAGGAGCTCTGCGCCTGGATCATCGCCAAGCCCGGCCAGAGCGTCACCGAGGAAGAGGTGCGCGAGTTCTGCAAGGGCCAGATCGCGCACTACAAGGTGCCGAAGTACATCCGCTTCGTGCCGGCCTTCCCGATGACCGTGACCGGCAAGATCCAGAAGTTCAAGATCCGCGACGAGATGAAGGCCGAGCTCGGCCTCGACGAAGCGCGCACCGCCTGAACACGGGGGCCGCGCGCCCCGTTCCCGACATTGACTGCACCATGACCCAACTCGAAACCAAACTCAACGCCCGCTCGGCCGACTTCCAGGCCAATGCCGCCGCCATGCGCGCGCTGGTCGACGACCTGCAGTCGCAGTTCGCCGCGGTTGCGCAAGGCGGCGGCGAGGCCGCGCGCGCCAAGCACACGGCGCGCGGCAAGCTGCTGCCGCGCGAGCGCGTGGCCGAGCTGCTCGATCCGGGCACGCCCTTCCTCGAGCTGTCGCCGCTGGCCGCGCACGGCATGTACAAGGGCGACGCGCCCGGCGCCGGCATCATCGCGGGCATCGGCCGGGTCAACGGCGTCGACTGCATGGTGGTGTGCAACGACGCCACCGTGAAGGGCGGCACCTACTACCCGATGACGGTGAAGAAGCACCTGCGCGCGCAGGAGATCGCCGAGCAGAACCGGCTGCCGTGCATCTACCTGGTCGACTCGGGCGGCGCCAACCTGCCGAACCAGGACGAGGTGTTCCCCGACCGCGAGCACTTCGGCCGCATCTTCTACAACCAGGCCAACATGAGCGCCCAGGGCATCGGCCAGATCGCCGTGGTCATGGGCTCGTGCACCGCGGGCGGTGCCTACGTGCCGGCGATGAGCGACGAATCGATCATCGTGAAGAACCAGGGCACCATCTTCCTGGGCGGCCCGCCGCTGGTGAAGGCGGCCACCGGCGAGGTGGTGACGGCCGAAGACCTGGGCGGCGGCGACGTGCACACGCGGCTGTCGGGCGTGGCCGACCACCTGGCACAGAACGACCTGCATGCGCTGGCGCTCGCGCGCTCGGCGGTGGCCAACCTCAACGCGAAGGCGGCCGAGGGCCCGGCGAAGGCCGCGGTGCGCGAGCCCGCGTTCCCGCGCGAGGAGCTCTACGGCGTGATCCCCACCGACACGCGCAAGCCCTTCGACGTGCGCGAGATCATCGCGCGCGTGGTCGACGGCAGCGAGTTCCACGAGTTCAAGGCCCGCTTCGGCGCTACCCTGGTCTGCGGCTTCGCCGAGATCGAGGGCATGCCGGTGGGCATCGTCGCCAACAACGGCATCCTGTTCTCCGAATCGGCGCAGAAGGGCGCGCACTTCATCGAGCTGTGCTGCCAGCGCAAGACGCCGCTGGTGTTCCTGCAGAACATCACGGGCTTCATGGTGGGCCGCAAGTACGAGAACGAGGGCATCGCGCGCCACGGCGCCAAGATGGTGACGGCCGTGGCCACCGCCAACGTGCCGAAGTTCACCATCATCATCGGCGGCAGCTTCGGCGCCGGCAACTACGGCATGTGCGGCCGGGCCTACAGCCCGCGCTTCCTCTGGATGTGGCCCAACGCGCGCATCAGCGTGATGGGCGGCGAGCAGGCCGCGAGCGTGCTCGCGACCGTGCGGCGCGACGGCATCGAGGCCAAGGGCGGCCAGTGGAGCGCCGACGAGGAAGAGGCCTTCAAGGCGCCGATCCGCCAGCAGTACGAGGACCAGGGCCATCCCTACTACGCCACCGCGCGGCTGTGGGACGACGGCATCATCGATCCGGCCGACACGCGCCGCGTGCTCGCGCTGGGCCTGGCGGCCGCGCGCAACGCGCCGATCCCCGAGCCGAAGTTCGGCATCTTCCGCATGTGAGGAGGAACGCGGCATGAGCGACTTCACCAAGCTGAGCCTCGCGATCGACGGCGCCGTGGCGCGCATCTGGCTCGACCAGCCCGAGGCCCGCAACGCCTTCGACGACGTGGTCATCGCCGAGCTGACGCGCGCCTTCACCGAGGCCGGCGCGGCGGCGCAGGTCAAGGCCATCGTGCTGGGCGCCAACGGCCCGGCCTTCTGCGCCGGCGCCAACCTCAACTGGATGCGCCGCATGGCCGACTACAGCCGCGACGAGAACATCGCCGACGCCGGCAAGCTCGCCGCCATGCTGCGCACCATCGCCGAGTGCCCGAAGCCGACCATCGCGCGCGTGCAGGGCGATGTCTACGCGGGCGGCATGGGACTGGTCGCAGCCTGCGACATGGCCGTGAGCGTGGACAGCGCCTGGTACTGCCTCAGCGAGGTCAGGATCGGCCTGGTGCCCGCCACCATCAGCCCCTACGTGCTGCGCGCCATGGGCACGCGCGCCTCGCAGCGCTACTTCCTCACGGCCGAGCGCTTCGGCGCCGCCGAGGCGCACCGCATCGGCTTCGTGCACGAGGTGGTGGCGGCGGATGCGCTCGATGCCAAGGTCGACGAGCTGCTGAAGGCGCTGACCGGCGCGAGCCCGGCCGCCGTGCGCGCCTGCAAGCAGCTGGTGGCCGACGTGGCGGGCCGCGAGATCGACGATGCGCTGATCGCGAAGACGGTCGAGGGCATCGCCGACATCCGCGCCAGCGAGGAGGGCCGCGAGGGTGTGCAGGCCTTCCTGCAGAAGCGCAAGCCGTCCTGGCTCGCGGGCGCGTCGTCCTGACCGGCTCCTTCATCCCATGACCGCGCTCGACATGCCCCAGCTGCTCGCCCTGGCCGCCGCCATCGGCTGGGCCAGCGGCGTGCGGCTGTACCTGGTGGTGCTGCTCACGGGCCTGGTCGGCTACCTCGGCTGGGTGCCGCTGCCGGGTGGGCTGCAGCTGCTCGCGCATCCGGTGGTGATCGCGGCCAGTGGCTTCATGGTGTTCGTCGAGTTCTTCGCCGACAAGAT
Organism: Variovorax sp. 20P10.2.4; assembly: GCF_058244205.1. Taxonomy (NCBI): domain Bacteria; kingdom Pseudomonadati; phylum Pseudomonadota; class Betaproteobacteria; order Burkholderiales; family Comamonadaceae; genus Variovorax; species Variovorax sp. 20P10.2.4. The sequence continues at coordinate 1,826 of NZ_JBZAYE010000027.1, read as the reverse complement.
CCCGGGCCTCGATTCGCTCTGGGACGTGGTCCACACCGCGATCCGCATTCCCGCGGGCGCGGCGCTCGCGGCCAGCGTGTTCGGCGTCGACCATGGCGCGATGGCGCTGGTGGCGGCGCTGCTCGGCGGCGGCTTCGCGGCCACCGCGCATGCGGCCAAGGCCACCACGCGCGCGGCCATCAACACCTCGCCCGAGCCGTTCTCGAACGTGGGCGCCTCGCTGGTCGAGGACACCATGGTGCCCGCGGGCCTGTGGCTGGCCGTGGCGCATCCCTTCGTCTTCCTCGTGCTGTTCGTGCTCGTGCTGGCCGCGAGCGTGTGGCTGATCCGCAAGAGCTGGCGCTTCCTCAAGGCGCTGTTCTCCCGCGTCGCCCGCATCTTCAGCGGCCGGCCCGATCCGGGCGTCGTGCCCGCGTTTCAACCGAAAAAGAATCCTCCGGGAGACTCGTCCAATGTTTAAGAAGATCCTGATTGCGAACCGTGGCGAGATCGCCTGCCGCGTCGCCGCCACCGCGCGCCGCATGGCGATCCGCACGGTCGCCGTGTACTCCGATGCCGACGCGCATGCCAACCACGTGCGCGCCTGCGACGAGTCGGTGCACCTGGGCGGCAGCGCGCCGAAGGACAGCTACCTGCGCTGGGAGAAGATCCTCGAGGCCGCCAAGGCCACGGGCGCCGAGGCGGTGCACCCGGGCTACGGCTTCCTCAGCGAGAACGAGGAGTTCGCGCAGGCCTGCGCCGATGCCGGCCTGGTCTTCATCGGCCCGCCGCCTTCGGCGATCAAGGCCATGGGCCTGAAGGCCGAGTCGAAGCAACTGATGGAGAAGGCCGGCGTGCCGCTGGTGCCCGGCTACCACGGCCACGACCAGGACCCGGCGCTGCTGCAGCGCGAGGCCGACCGCATCGGCTACCCGGTGCTGATCAAGGCCAGCGCGGGCGGCGGCGGCAAGGGCATGCGCGCGGTCGACAAGGCGGCCGATTTCGAGGCCGCGCTGGCCTCGTGCAAGCGCGAGGCCATCAACAGCTTCGGCGACGACGCGGTGCTGATCGAGAAGTACGTGCAGCGCCCGCGCCACATCGAGATCCAGGTCTTCGGCGACAGCCACGGCAATTACGTCTACCTGTTCGAGCGCGACTGCTCGGTGCAGCGGCGCCACCAGAAGGTGCTCGAGGAAGCGCCCGCGCCCGGCATGACCGAGGCGATGCGCCAGCAGATGGGCGAGGCCGCGGTGGCCGCGGCGCGTGCCGTGAACTACGTGGGCGCCGGTACGGTGGAGTTCATCGTGGAGCAGCGCGACGGCGGAGAAATGAATTTCTTCTTCATGGAGATGAACACCCGCTTGCAGGTGGAGCATCCCGTGACGGAAGCCATCACCGGCCTCGACCTCGTCGAATGGCAATTGCGCGTCGCCGCGGGCGGCACGCTGCCCGCGCAGCAGTCCGAGCTGCGGATCCACGGCCATGCGATCGAGGCGCGCATCTGCGCCGAGAACCCCGACAACAACTTCCTGCCCGCCACCGGCACCCTGCGCATCTACCGCAAGCCGCAGGCCACGGCCTTCCAGCGCAGCCGCGTGCGCATCGACGACGGCGTGCGCGAGGGCGGCGAGATCTCGCCGTTCTACGACTCGATGATCGCCAAGCTGATCGTGCATGGCGCCACGCGCGACGAGGCGCTCGCGCGGCTCGACGCGGCACTGGCGCAGACCCACATCGTGGGCGTGGCGACCAACGTGCAGTTCCTGCGCGGCGTGCTGGCCACCGAGTCGTTCTCGAAGGCCAACCTCGACACCGCGCTCATCGAGCGCGAGCGCGCCGTGCTGTTC
>NZ_JBZAYE010000269.1:0-9428 GCF_058244205.1 Variovorax sp. 20P10.2.4 | reverse complement strand
GATCCTGGTGCTGGCCGCATTCGAGCGTGACGCCGTAGCCGCCGCAGCTGCGGATGTATTCGTTGGTGCCGCGGCCGAAGTCGATGGCGGCCTCGTCGACCGCGGCGCCGCGCTGCGCGAGGCCCGCGGCATAGATGTCGAGCCAGCCCTCGACCACGATCGGCGTGCCCAGGTGCAGCGCGAGCTGGCCTTCCTCGGCGGCGCGCGCGAAGGGCTCCAGCGTGCCGGTGTTGTCGCGCGGGCCGATCATCGCGAAGGCCTCGCCCGCGCTCTGGAACGAATGCAGGTCGAGCAGTACCTCGTGGCGCGCGATCACGGGCGCCAGCACGTTGGTCACGCGGGCCTCGTAGTCGGCCGGCTCGGCCGCGGGCTTGAACAGCCGGTTGAGGTTGCGCTCGCCCTCGCGCTGCAGGCGCCGGCGCGCCAGCGGATTGGCCACCGGCACCAGCGTGAGCTCGCCGCGCAGCAGCGCGAGCTCGCCCGCCGCGAACTCGGCCAGCACCCGCTCGATGCCGGCGGTGCCGCTGGTCTCGTCGCCATGCACGCCGCCCATCACGAGCAGCCGGGGGCCGGGGTTCAGGGAGGCGAAGGCGTGGAGGCGGATGCTGTCGTGCGCGACGGCGTCGAAGGGAGAGGAAGCCATGCGGGGATTATGAGGAGGCGTCTTGACAGGCGCAAAGATGCTTCGCTTTTCATAGCACCGATCCTCGCGGCCACGAGGCCACGCCCGCGATCGACACGCAGCCTACAGCCGCGCCCTGGGCTGTCCTACCGGCCCTGCGGGGGCCGCCGCGCAAGCTGGTGCCCACCAACGACCGAAGGAGGCCCCATGGCCAAGGACAGCACCCCGACCCGCAAGCCCGCCGATCCGCAAAAGGACGCGGGCGGCGGCAAGACCAAGATCGAACAGGGCGGCGAATCGTCGCCGCGGCTGCCGCACGAACGCGATCAGTCCTCGGACAGCCAGCAGACCCGCGACGGCAAGCCGACCGAGCGTGGCCGCCGCGCGCATGACGATGTGGAGCGCGGCCTGGTCGACACCGACCAGGGGCTGCGCGCCGACAAGGTCGGCGAGCAGGCCAAGCGCTGATTCGAAGCCCCGCTGCCGCTCAGGCGGCGGCCACGCCCGCGAGCTGCGTGCGCATCTGCGCGATCACGGCGCCGTAGTCCTTGGCGTTGAAGATCGCGCTGCCGGCCACGAAGGTGTCGGCGCCGGCCGAGGCCACGCGCGCGATGTTGTCGGCCTTGATGCCGCCGTCGACCTCGAGGCGGATGTCGCGCCCGCTCTGCTCGATGCGCTTGCGCGCCTGCTCGATCTTGCGCAGCGCCGAGTCGATGAAGCTCTGGCCGCCGAAGCCGGGGTTGACGCTCATGATCAGGATCAGGTCGATGTCGTCGATCACCCAGTCGAGCACCTCGAGCCCGCGCGCCGGGTTGAACACCAGCCCCGGCTTGCAGCCGGCCGCGCGGATCGCCTGGATGCTGCGGTGCACGTGGGGCGTGGCGTCGGGATGGAAGCTGATGTAGTCGGCCCCGGCCTGCGCGAACGAGGCCGCGAGCGCGTCGACCGGCTGCACCATCAGGTGCACGTCGATCGGCACCGGCGTGCCGTCGGCCGTCTTCGCATGCGGCTTGAGCGCCTGGCAGATCATCGGACCGAAGGTCAGGTTCGGCACGTAGTGGTTGTCCATCACGTCGAAATGGATCCAGTCCGCGCCCGCGGCGATCACGTCCGAGAGCTCTTGGCCGAGCTGGGCGAAGTCGGCGGAAAGGATGGAGGGGGCGATGCGGAAGGTCATGGGCGGCGATTGTCGCAGCCGGCCAAAGGCGCAGCGGAGCTCCCGGACTTCTTCTATGCCTGCCAGGGATCGACCAGCGCCACGCCGGTGCCGGCATAGCCGCCCGCGTCGCGCGAGACCACCGCGAGGCCGTGCTGCGCGGCGGTGGCGGCGATGATCAGGTCGGGCTGCGAGAAGGTGCGCCCGGCCTTGCGGCCCTGCTCGACCATCAGCCGCCACTTGAACATCACGTCCTCGCTGACCGGCAGCACGCGGTAGCCGAACATCGGCCGCAGTTGCAGCTGCAGCCAGTCGTTGAGCTGGGCGCGCTTGTGGATGTCGGCCACCAGCTCGATGCCGAAGCGGATCTCCGCGAAGGTGACGGTGCTGACGAACAGGCTTTCGAGCGGCTGCGCGCCGACGAAGGCGACCACCCGGGGCTCGGGGCGCGGGCGCCGCAGCTCGGACAGCACGTTGGTGTCGAGCAGGAAGCCGCTCATTGCGCTCATGGCGCTCACGGCATTCACAGCTCGACGCTGCGCACCGGCGAGGCTTCGGAAGCGCCGACCGACAGCTCGATGTCCCGATGGGGCGAGGCCTGCAGCACGTCGACCAGCGCCTGGCCCGTGCGCGCGCCCTGCAGGCGCTGGAACTCCTCGGCCGCGATCACCACGACCTCGTCGCGCCCGTGGACCGTGACGTGCTGCGGCCCCTCGCTGTGGACGCGGCGCACCAGTTCGCTGAAGCGCGCCTTGGCGTCCTGCAGCGGCCAATGGCCTGGAAGTGAAATTCTGGTCATACCGACCAGATTATCCCTTCATCGCCATTTCCGCAAGAAAGCCGGCCCGGCACCGGGAAGCTCTCCCCGCGCCAAAACCCAGCAGTTACCATCGCGCGCATGTCACACAGCCCCCTTTCCATCGAGGTCGAGCCGCGCTACCTCGCCGACCAGTCCTCGCCGAAGGAAGGCATCTACACCTTCGCCTACACCATCACGATCACCAACACCGGCTCGACCGGTGCCCAGGTGATCGCGCGGCACTGGCTGATCAACGACGCCTCGGGGCATGCGCAGGAGGTCAAGGGCCTGGGCGTGATCGGCCAGCAGCCGCTGCTGGCGCCGGGCGAGAGCTTCCGCTACACCAGCGGCTGCCGGCTGCAGGCCGCCAGCGGCACCATGCACGGCAGCTACCTCGTGGTGACCGAGGACGGCGAACGCTTCGACGTGCCGATCCCGATGTTCGTGCTCGAGGCCGACATCGGCGGCGCGCCGGTCTCGCGCGTGCTGCACTAGCCTTTCCCGCTCGGGCACCCGCACGGAATTTCTCCCGCTGCGGCATCGCCCTCCTCTTCCCCTTTCGATTCCCTCCTCCCATGGCTGCCGCTTCGCGCGACCTGCAGGGGCTGCTCGCCGGCCTCGATCCTTCCGCCGACGTGGCTCGGCGCCACATCTGGCTCATCGACTTGTTCGACTGGCTGCGCGGCGACCGTGCCTCGCCGCAGGCGGCCATGGGCCGCGTACAGCTGCTGCTCGACGCGATCGAGGCGCGGCCCGAGCTGCGCGAGCGCGTGCGCGCCTGGTGGCGTGCCTTCACGCGCGACGTCGACCTGTCGACGCTGCTGGCCGACTACGGCTTCGCGCCGCGCACCGCCTTCCTCAGCGAATTCAACGAGCGGCTGCGCCGCAAGATCCTGCCGGGCACGCCCGAGACCACCGATGCCTCGGAGCTGTTCCGCATGGTGCTGCCGGGCGACTTCGATGCGCGCTGGATCGCGCTGCTGGAAGCGCCGCAGCTGGTGCGCATCGGCGCGCTGCTGGCCGATGAAACGGCCGACGACGGCACCACCGTGCCGCGCTGGCGCGCCACGCTGATGGATGCCATCACCTACTGCGCGAGCCAGCTGGTGGCCGCGGGCTTCTCGTCCGAACTGCGGCTGCGCATGCGCAGCACCGAGGAGAGCCGGCCTTTCCATGCGCTGATGGCCGAGCTCGACGAACTGCGCGAGCGCCTGTTCGAAGATCGCCCGCGCGACGAGGCCGCGGTGCAGGCGGCCTTCGTCGCGTTCCGCGACCGGCTCGATGCCTGCCGCGCAAGCGCCGCCTCGGTCTACGCGCACCTGGAAGACAACGGCATCTCGGTCGGCCTGGTGTTCCGCGTGCGGCAGATGCGCGAACGGGTGCTGCGCATCCGCGAGCTGCTCGACGGCCTGATGTCGCCCACGCCCGCGGTCAGCATCGCGCGGCTGGTCGGCCGGCTGGTGCAGGCCGGCAGCGAGCGCAACAGCATCCGCGCGCTGATCGCCTCGAACTCGTCGATGCTCGCGGCCAAGGTCACCGAGCGCAGCGCCGAGACCGGCGAGCACTACATCACGCGCGACCGCGCGAGCTACCGGCAGATGGTGCGCAAGGCCGCGGGCGGCGGCGCGCTGACCTCGCTCACGGTGCTCGCGAAGTTCGGCATCTACGCGCTGGGCCTGTCGGCCTTCTGGAGCGGCCTGGGCTCGGGCGTGATGTATGCCGCCAGCTTCGTCGCGATCCAGCTGCTGCACCTCACGCTCGCCACCAAGCAGCCGGCCATGACGGCGCCGGCGCTGGCCGCGCGGCTGCGCGAGATCCGCGCCGACAGCGGCCTCGACGAATTCGTCGACGAGGTCGCCAACCTGGTGCGATCGCAGGTGGCGGCGGTGCTGGGCAACGTGCTGGTGGTGGTGCCGGCGGTGGCCGCGCTCGCCATCGCCTGGCGGCTCGCGCTGCACCAGCCGCTGCTCGATGCCGCGCATGCGGCCACCGTGCTGCAGTCGCTGTCGCTCGCGGGCCCCACGGCGCTGTTCGCGGCCTTCACCGGCGTGCTGCTGTTCGCCTCCAGCCTGATCGCGGGCTGGGCAGAAAACGCCTTTGTCCTGCATCGGCTGGACTCCGCCATGCGGTACAACCCCCGCATCGGCGCCGTCCTGGGCGCCGCCCGGGCCCGTCGATGGGCCGACTTCATGCGCACCCACATCTCCGGTTTCGCCGCCAACATTTCGCTGGGCCTGATGCTCGGACTGCTGCCAGCGGTCGCGGGCTTCTTCGGGCTCGGCCTCGACGTGCGGCACGTGACGCTGTCGGCCGGCCAGATCGGCGCGGCCGTGGTGTCGCTCGGCCTGCCGGTGCTGCAGCAGCCGCTGCTGTGGTGGGCGGTGGCGGCGATCCCGGTGATCGGTGCGCTCAATGTGAGCGTGAGCTTCTATTTCGCATTCCGCCTGGCGCTGCGCGCGCACAGCGTGAGCCTCGCCGACCGCGCCCGCATCCGCGGCGCGCTGCGGGCGCGCTGGCGCAGCCGGCCCATGAGCTTCTTCCTACCCGCATGAATCTGACGAGTCTCACCGCCGACCTGATGGGCTTCTGGTCCGAATGGGCCCGCCCGTCGGCCGGCCTTCCCACCGTGCTGTGGTCGCTGCTGCTGGCCGCGGCCGCGGCCTCCGGCCACCTGGTGCGCCGCTACATGGGCATGCCCAAGGTGGTCGGCTATTCGATCGTCGGCACCATCGTCGGCTTCGCCGGCTTCGAGGGCGCGATCTGGCCGCTGCGCGGCATCAGCCTGTTCCTGCTCGAACTCGGCGTGGCCGTGGTGCTGTTCGAGGCCGGCGGCCGGCTGCCGCTGCGCTGGTTCCGCCACAACCCGATGGTGCTGGTGCAGAGCCTGCTCGAAGCCACGCTGACCTACTTCGGCGTGTTCTGGGTGCTGCGCCTGCTGGGCCTGCCCGACCCGGTGGCCAACCCGCTCGCGCTGATGGCGATCGTCGCCTCGCCCGCGGTGCTGAGCCGCGTGATCATCGACACCCGCGCCGCCGGCCCGGTGACCGAGCGCGCGATGACGCTGGCCACGCTCAACACCTTCTACGCGCTCGCGCTCGGCTATGCGCAGGCCGGCCTGATCGAGCGCGCGCCGCAGACCGTGCTGCAGAAGCTCTACCCGATCGCGGTGGTGCTGGGCCTGTCCTTCGTGGTGGGCGCGCTGATGGCGCTGGCGCTGCGCACCGCGCTGCGCGTGATGAGCCCGACCAGCGAGAACACCTCGCTGCTGCTGCTGGCGCTGATCGCGGCCGGCGCCGCCGTCACCGCGCACATCGGCGGCTCCGCGCCGCTGGCCGCGCTGATCGGCGGCGTGCTGCTCAAGACCTTGAACCCCAAGCCCTGGGCCTGGCAGCGCCAGCTCGGCACCGCGTCCTCGCTGCTCACCATGCTGATGTTCGTGCTGGTGTCGATCGTCGCGGCGCAGGCCGACTGGACGCTGCCCGTGGCCAGCGTGGTGCTGGCGCTGATCGCCGTGCGCATGGTGGCCAAGATCGCCGGCGTGGCGATCGCCAACCCCGGCAGCGGCGCGAGCTGGAAGCAGGCTTTCTGGGTCGGCTGCGCGATGTCGCCGCTGTCCTCGATCGCGCTCCTGATCGCCTCCAATTTCGCCACCGCCTCGCCGCTGCTCGGCACCATGATCACCCAGGTCGCGCTGCCCTCGATCCTGCTGATGGAACTGCTGGGCGCGGTGCTCGCCACGGTCGCGATCCATGCGGTCGGCGAGAGCTCGGTGCGCTGGGCGCCCGAGGCCTTCAGCAGCACCGCCGAGGACACGCAGCGATGAGCAGCCACACGACCACTCCCCCGAGCCCCGCGATCGACCCCGACAGCGACGACGTGCGCTCGGCACCGCTGCCGGCCGATCCCGCGAGCCGCGCCGTCAAGCTCGAGCCCTTCAACAAGTCGGAAGCGCTGTCGCTCGGCGTCGAGCTCGAGCTGCAGCTCGTGAACACGCACGACTACGACCTCGCGCCGTATGCGGAAGACATGCTGCGGCTGATGGCGCAGACGCCGCTGCCCGGCAGCGTGGTGCCCGAGATGACCTCGAGCATGATCGAGATCTCGACCGGCATCTGCCATTCGGCACAGGACGTGATCGCGCAGCTCACGCCCATCCGCGACGCGCTGATCAAGAACGCCGACAAGCTCAACATCGCGGTGGTCGGCGGCGGCACGCATGCGTTCCAGCAATGGCACGAGCGGCGCATCTACGACAAGCCGCGCTTTCGCGAGCTGTCAGAGCTCTACGGCTACCTGAGCAAGCAGTTCACCATCTTCGGCCAGCACGTGCACATCGGCTGCCCCGATGCCGACTCGGCGCTGCTGATGCTGCACCGCATGTCGCGCTACATCCCGCACTTCATCGCGCTGTCGGCCTCCTCGCCCTTCGTGCAGGGACAGGACACGCAGTTCGACTCGGCGCGGCTGAACTCGGTGTTCGCCTTCCCGCTCTCGGGCCGCGCGCCCTTCACCACGAGCTGGAAGGAATTCGAGGCCTACTTCGAGCGCATGACCCGCACCGGCGTCGTGCGCAGCATGAAGGACTTCTACTGGGACATCCGGCCCAAGCCCGAGTTCGGCACCATCGAGATCCGCGTCTTCGACACCCCGCTGACCGTGGCGCGCGCCGCCGCGCTCGCGGGCTACGTGCAGTCGCTGGCCGCCTGGTTCCTGCAGGAGCAGCCCTTCGAGCCCAGCGAGGACGACTACCTGGTCTACACCTACAACCGCTTCCAGGCCTGCCGCTTCGGCCTCGACGCGGTTTACGTCGACCCGGCCAGCGGCCAGCACATGCCGCTGCGCGACCACATCCTGATGACCATGACGCAGCTCGAGTGGCACAGCGAGGCGCTCAACGCCACGCAGGCACTGGGCGAGTTGCGCACCAGCGTCGAGACCAACCGCAACGACGCGCGCTGGCTGCGCGAGCGGCAGGGACGCGAGCGGCTGCTGGCCGAGGTGGTGCGGCAGGCGTCGCTGCGCTTTCGCGGGGCGACGTAGCGGGCGCCTCAGCGCGGCACGTAGCCCTTCTCGAGCACCGTGCCGTCCTCGGCATCGATCAAGAAGCGCGCGCGCGCACCGAAGGCGACGGCATTGCTCTCGATCTCCCAGCGCGCGGACTGCTTCGAGAAGAACCAGGGCTTGCGCAGCCGCGCCTGCACCGGCTCCACGAAGGCCCAGCCCTGCTGCAGCGCGATGCGGCGCGCGACGCCGATGGCGGTGGCTTCGTCGATCATCGCGCGGGCGCGGGCTGCAGCCGCGGCGAGGACGGTTGGGCCGGGGCCTGCGCGGGCAGCGGCGGCAAGGGCGGCAGCGCCTGCGGCATGCGGGGATGCGTGGGCATCGGCCCGTCGCTCACGCCGACCCAGAACAGGGTGCCACCCAGCGAGATGGTGCCGATGGCCATGCCCTCGGCGCGCATCTGCGACACGGTGACGTAGCCGAACTGGATCGGGAAACGGTAGGCGCCGAGCGCCTGCGACAGGCCGTTCACCCGCAACTGGCCATAGCCCTCGGCCATCGCCTCCTCGAGGTAGCGCAGCAGCGAGGACTTCGAATAGGCGTTCCAGCGGAACTGCGCGCGCAGCTGCCGCAGCGGGCCGGTGCGCGGCGAGAAGTAGCGGTGCACGAGCTCGTGGAACAGCGTGACCTTCTGTTCGGTGAGGCTCTGGGCGCGCGAGATCGCGATCTCGCCGTACATGCTGGTGCCGCCGAGCTCGCCGCCGGGCAGCGAGCGCGGCCGGCTCAGCGACAGCCCGTTGCCGGCCGGCGGCGGCGTGCCCACGTCGGGCAGCGGTTCGACGCGCGGCATGCCGCGCTGGACCACGGGCTTGGCGGCGCCGCGCAGCAGCATCGCCTGGATCGCGGAGATCCCCAGCAGCATCACGGCCTTCGCGAAGTGGCCGGCCGCCTCGTCGAGGTCGGCGCTGGTGCGGCCGTTGACGGCCTTGGTGGTGAATTCCGACAGCTCGCCCGCGCCCGAGAACACCGACATGCCGAGCGCCGCGAAGCCGACCACCAGCAGGATGATGTCGACCACCTCGCCCACGCCGAAGAAATGCGAGCCGGCCCACACCACCAGCGTGCCGGCGACGATCGCCAGCGCCTCGGGCTGCAGCATCGCCTCGACCGTGCCGCGCGCCTCGCCGGGCAGCAGCGGGAGCGAGCGGCGCATGGCTTCGCCGACGCGTTCGGTCGCGGACAGGGTCAGGGTATCGGGCATTCGGCGGGTCTCCTCGGACAGTCCCCCAATCTAATGCATCGCGGCGGCGCCGCGTGTCGGCCATCGGCGCATGCCTTTCCCCGCTTATGCTCGGCGCATGGGTGAATTCGACCTGATCCAGCGCTACTTCCAGCGCCCCGCCACACGCTCGCCGCTGGGCGTGGGCGACGACTGCGCGCTGCTCGCGCCCGCGCCGGGCATGCAGCTCGCGGTCTCCTCGGACATGCTGGTCGAGGGCCGGCACTTCCTCTCGACCGTCGATCCGGCGCGGCTCGGCCACAAGGCGCTGGCGGTCAACCTCAGCGATCTCGCGGCCTGCGGCGCGAAGCCGCTGGCCTTCACGCTCGCGCTGGCGCTGCCGGGCGTCGACGAGAACTGGCTCGAGGGCTTCTCGCGCGGCCTGTTCGCGCTGGCCGACGAACACGGCTGCGAGCTGGTGGGCGGCGACACCACGCGCGGCCCGCTCAACATCTGCATCACCGTGTTCGGCGAAGTGCCGGCCGGCGCGGCGCTGCTGCGCTCGGGCGCGCGCGCGGGCGACGAGCTGTGGACCAGCGGCACGCTCGGCGACGCGCGGCTGGCGCTCGAG
>NZ_JBZAYE010000268.1:0-9428 GCF_058244205.1 Variovorax sp. 20P10.2.4 | reverse complement strand
GCCCGATGATCGATGCGCTCGCCGAGCGCACCGCGCTGGGCCCGCGGCTGGCGCCGCTTCGCGTGGTCGACACCGCAGTGCGCGAGCTCGACGCCGATCCCGAACGGCTGCTCGCGCGCCTGACCGAGGCGGCGGCGCGGGCCGTGCGCGACGACGGCGCCGATGCGATCGTGCTGGGCTGCACCGGCTTCCTGGGCGTGAGCGATGCGCTCGCGCGGGCCCTGGCCGCCCAGGGCCTTGTCGTGCCCGTGATTCATCCGCTGCGCAGCGCGGTGCTGCTGGCCGCGACGCAGGTCCGGCTGGGGTTGCGGCACCGGGCGGCAGGCCCGGCGCGCTGACTCGGCGCCTCAGGCGTTCTCGGCTTCCTGCAACAGCCGCCACATGACCTTGCCGCTGCCGCTCTTGGGCAGCGCGTCGACGAACTGCACCTGGCGCGGGATCTTGTAGACCGCCATGTTCTCGCGGCACCAGTCGATGATCTGCTGCGCGGTCGTGTCCTTGTGGGTGGCGCGCAGCACCACCACGGCCTTGACCGATTCGCCGCGGTAGGCGTCCTTGGTCGAGATCACGCAGGCTTCCTGGATCGCCGGGTGGCGGAACATCAGCAGTTCGACCTCGGCCGGCCAGACCTTGAAGCCGCTGGCGTTGATCATGCGCTTGAGGCGGTCGGTGATGAAGAAGTAGCCCTCCTCGTCCATGCGGCCCATGTCGCCCGAGCGGAAGAAGCGCTTGCCCTCGAACTCGACGAAGGCCGCGGCCGTGGCCTCGGGCCGCTTCCAGTAGCCCTGGAACACCTCGGGGCCGTGGATGATGATCTCGCCCGATTCGCCCGGCGGCAGTTCCTTCAGCGTGTCGGGGTCGACCACGCGCGCATCGGTGCTCATGAACGGGATGCCCAGGCACTGCTGCTTGGGATGCTCGGCCGGGTTCGAGTGCGAGGGCGCGGCCGTCTCGGTGAGGCCGTAGCCTTCCTGGTACTTGAGGCCGAACTGGTCCTGCAGCCGCTGCGCCACCGCCTGCGGCATGGCCGCGCCGCCGCCGCCGATGTAGCTGAGGCTCGAGAGGTCGTAGCTCGCGAAGTGCGGGCTCGCCATCAGGTCGATCACCATGGTCGGGATGTTGGTCCAGCTCGAGACCTTCCAGCGCGAGATCAGGCGCCCGGCCACGTCGCGGTCCCAGCGCGGCATGATGACCAGCGTGGCGGCCGCGAGGATCGCGGTGTGCATCATGCTCACCACGCCGGTGATGTGGAACATCGGCACCACGGCCAGCACCACCACCTCGGAATGGGCGCAGCCCCACAGGACGCCCGACAGGGCGTTGTGCATCAGGCTCGAATGGTGGTGGATGCAGCCCTTGGGCAGGCCGGTGGTGCCGCTGGTGTAGGGCAGCAGCGCCATGTCGTTGGCGCCCACCACGTGCTCGGGCACCGGGTGGCTGGTCTCGAGCGCCTCGGTCCAGGCCATGACCTCGCCGCCGGCCAGCGCGGGCAGCGGATGGCGGGTGCCGAGCCAGTCGACCCAGGCGGGCGCGGGCGCGTCGTCGCCGGTCACGCCGGGATCGAAGGCGTCGGTGAACTGGGTCACGATCATCCTCGACAAGCGCTCGCCCTCGGGCAGCGCGTCGCTGGCCTTGGCCAGTTCGCCGGCCAGGTCGCCGGTGGTGATCGCCACCTTGGCATCGGCGTCGGTGATGTAGTGCTTGAGCTCCTCGGCCCGGTTCATCGGGTTGACCGGAACCACCACGGCATTGGCGCGCAGGATCGCGAAATGCGCGATCACCAGTTGCGGGCAGTTCTGCATGTCGAGCAGCACGCGGTCGCCGCGCTTCACGCCCAGCGCATGCAAGGTGCCGGCCAGGCGCTCGACCTGGCTCGCCAGCTCGCGGTAGCTGGTGACGCGGCCGAAGAACACCAGGGCGTTGTTGTCGGGGTAGCGCTCGGCGGCGGTCTTGAGGTTGTGCCAGAGCGACACCGCGGGCACGGTGATCGAATGCGGCAGGCGTTTGGGCCAGAACTTGTGATGCGGGCGTTGTTCCAGGGTCATGGCAGGCGGACGGAAGGGGAATGGGGAATCCGGGCGGGGCGCGTCCGGCCGGAATGCCGGGCGCGCGAACCGCACGCCAGCCTAAGCCGAGCGCGGCGCGGCTCCCATCGGGGAAGCCCCCGGAGCGTCACCTTGGCGACGCCCTTTTTTCTACGTCGCCCGATCGTAGGCCCGTCGAAACGGCCGGGGCGACAGCGCCCGCGACTACAGACGCGGCGCCCGGTTTCGGCGATACCCGGGGCTTCGCATCCCGTTCCCCCATCCACCGACCACCGAAGGAGCATCTCCATGGCAGCAGAAAAGCACGCGAGCGTTCACTGGGAAGGCGCCGGCAAGACCGGCAAGGGCCAGGTCAGCACCGAGACCGGCGCGCTCAAGGACTACCCCTATGGCTTCGCCAGCCGTTTCGAGGACGACCGGCGCGGCACCAACCCCGAGGAGATCGTCGGCGCCGCGCACGCGGCCTGCTTCACGATGGCCTTCGCCTTCGCGCTCGAGAAGGAAGGCCTGGCCGCCACGAAGATCGACACCCGCGCGGCCGTGCGCCTGGCCAAGGACGGCGAGGGTTTCAAGATCGACCGTATCGCGCTCGAGCTCGACGCCGCCGTGCCCAACCTCGACGAGGCGAAGTTCCAGCAGATCGCGGCCGCCGCCAAGGCCGGCTGCCCGCTGTCGAAGGCGCTGGCGAGCGTGCCCGAGATCACGCTGAAGGCGACGCTGGCCGGCTGAGCGCCTTGCCTATGATCGTCTCCTCACCAAGAAGAAGGAGACGGATCATGAACAACACCCTGCGGACCGCGCTCGCGGTCCTGTCGCTGGCCCTGGGCGGCGCCGCCACGGCCGCCTTTCCCGACAAGCCGATCAAGGTCGTGATCGGCTTTCCGGCCGGCGGCCCGCTCGACCAGCATGCGCGCCTGCTGACCGACAAGCTGCAGGCGGCGCTGGGGCAGCCGCTGATCGTGGACTACAAGCCCGGCGCGGGTGGCTCGGTGGGCGCCGACGCGGTCGCCAAGAGCCCGGCCGACGGCTACACGCTGATGCTCGCGAACACCGGCGTGGCCGTGATCAACGGCGCGCTCTACAGCAAGCTGCCCTACGACACGCAGCGCGACTTCGTGCCGATCGCGCGCACCGCGATGCAGCCGCTGGCGCTGCTGGTCACGCCCAAGCTGCCGGTGCAGAACCTCAGGCAGTTCATCGACTACGCGAAGGCGCGGCCGGGCCAGGTCAACTACGGCTCGGCCGGCAACGGCGGCATCAGCCACCTGGTGCCCGAGATGTTCAAGACCGCGACCGGCATCTTCATGGTCCACATCCCCTACCGCGGCAGCGCGCCGGCCTTCACCGACCTGATGGGCGGGCAGGTGCAGTTCATGGCCGAATCGATCCCGCAGGCCGCCAACTACCACAAGCAGGGCAAGGTGCGCGCGCTGGCCGTGACCAGCCGCGAGCGCAATCCCGCGCTGCCCGACATCCCGACCGTGGCCGAATCGGGCGTGAAGGGTTTCGAGGTGGTGGGCTTCTACGGCTTCTTCGCGCCCAAGGACACGCCCAAGGACGTGGTGGCCAAGCTCAGCGAGGCCTTCAAGCAGGTGCTGACCAGCGCCGAGGTGCGCGAGCGCATGGTGAGCCAGGGCGCCGACCCGGCCTTCCTGGGCAGCGAGGAGTTCGCGCGCTTCCTGGCGACCGAGACGCCGCGCTGGCGCGAGGCGGTGAAGGCTTCGGGCGCGCGGATGGATTGAGCTGGCTGGGGCAGCCTGCCGCTTCGAAGCGCAGGGGGTGGAGGCCCGAGATACATCAGGGGCGCGTGCACAGGACAGCGGGTACTTCCCTCCGCGAATGTCCCCCGGCCTTCGGCCTCCTCCTTGATTTCGCTGCGGGAAGCACCCGCTGCCCTGTGCACGAAGGCGCTGCGGTGGTGCGGGCGGTTCAACAACGATTGCGTCCAGGCTCACGCCGATGGGGTACTCCCCGCAGCGAAATAAAGGAGGAGCCGAAGGCGGGGGACATTCGCGGAGGGGAGTACCCCGTCGGCGTGAGCCCGTCCCCCCTGTAAACGAAGTCAGCTCCGACACACCCGTGGGAGCCCAAGGCACCCGCACCACCGGCGCACCCCGCCCAGCCCATTTCGGTGCACACATCTTGCATACCAGTTGGCACGGAAGCTGCTGGTATGCAGGCGAATGTCTACCTCCGCTTCCGAAATCAGTGTGCGCATCGTCGAGGCGGTGATGGCGCAGAAGCTCGCGCCGGGTTCGCGCCTGGGCGAGCAGCAGCTCGCGATGCTGTTCGACTGCAGCCGCACCATCGTGCGCGAGGCGCTCACGCGGCTGGCGGCGCGCGGCATCGTCACCGTGAGCGCGCGGCGCGGCTGGTTCGTGATCGAGCCCTCGCAGGACGAGGCGCGCGAGGCCTTCGAGGCGCGGCGCGTGATCGAGCTCGGGCTGATCCGAAGCGCGGGCAGCGCCGGCAAGCTCCAGAAGAGCGCGCTGCGCCAACTGAAGACGCACCTGCAGCGCGAGAAGGCCGCCCTCAAGGAAAGCGACGTCGGCAACCGCAGCTTCCTGCTCGGCGACTTCCACGTCTGCCTGGCCGAATGCCTGGGCAACACGCTGCTGGCCGACACGCTGCGCGACTACACGGCGCGCACCACGCTGATCGCCATGCTCTACCAATCCACGCACGACGCGGTGCAGTCCTGCGAGGACCACGTGCAGATCGTCGCGGCGCTTGAGCGCGGCGACCATGCCGCCGCCGAGGCCCTGATGGCCGAGCACATCGGCACGGTGCAGTCGGCCCTGCGCGTGCAGGCGCCCGCCGATCCGCTGGCCCAGCTGCGCGATGCGCTGGCGCCGCTCCAGAACACGGCCACCACGCCGGCCCCCCGGAGCAAGCGCCGCAAGCCCGGCGCAGCGCCCGATCCCGACTCTTCGACTTACCTAGGAGCCCTGCTATGACCTTCCTCGCATCCAAACGCCGCGTCGCCCTCGCGCTCGCCTCCCTCGCCCTGCTGGCCTCGGCCGGCGGTGCCTACGCCCAGAACGCGCTCGACAACGTGCTCAAGGCGAAGACCATCAAGATCGCCGTGCCCACCGACTACCCGCCCTATGGCTCGGTCGACAAGAACATGAAGCCGCAGGGCCTCGACGTCGAGATGGCCGAGCTCATCGCCGCCAAGCTCGGCGTGAAGGTCGAGCTGGTGCCCGTGACCAGCGCCAACCGCATTCCGTACCTGCAGACCAGGAAGGCCGATCTCGTGATCTCCACGCTCGGCAAGAACGCGGAGCGCGAGAAGGTGATCGACTTCTCGTCGGCCTATGCCCCCTTCTTCCAGGCCGTGTACGCCGCCAAGAGCATGAAGCTCGCCAGCTTCGCCGACATGGCCGGCAAGACCGTGGCCGTGACGCGCGGCGCGATGGAGGACCAGGAACTCAACAAGGTGGCGCCGCCGAACGTCGACTACCGCCGCTTCGAGGACAACAACGCGACCATCGCGGCCTTCGTCGCGGGCCAGACCCAGACCCTCGCCACCAGCGCGGCCGTCGCCGGCGACATGCTTGCCAAGAATCCCAAGGTCAGCGCCGAGTTCAAGCTGCTGCTGAAAGACAGCCCCTGCTTCGTCGGCATCGCCAAGGGCGAGACCGCGCTCAAGACCAAGGTCAACGAGATCATCGCGACGGCCAAGAAGGACGGCACGCTCGACGCCCTGTCGAAGAAGTGGCTCGGCAAGGCCGCCGGCGACCTGCCGGTCTGATCGAACGGCGCGGCCATGGGCATCGAATTCGACTTTGGCGCCGTGCTCGCCGAATGGCCGCTGCTGCTGCGCGGCGTCGCGTGGACCATCGGCCTCACGGCCGTGGGCACCGTGCTGGGCATGATCGTCGGCACCTTCTGCGCCTGGGCGCGCGCCGACGGCCCGCGGTGGCTGCGCGCCGTGGTGGGCACCTATGTGGAGCTGATCCGCAACACGCCCTTCATCGTGCAGCTGTTCTTCATCTTCTTCGGGCTGCCGGCCGCGGGCGTCAAGCTCACGCCCGAGGTGGCCTCGGTGATCGCGATGGTGCTGAATCTCGGGGCCTATTCCACCGAGATCATCCGCGCCGGCATCGAGGCCACGCCCAAGGGCCAGATCGAGGCCGCCGTGAGCCTGGCGCTGAGCCGCTCGCAGGTGTTCCTGCGCGTGGTGCTGCCGCCGGCGCTCAAGAAGGTGTGGCCCGCGATGGTGAGCCAGATCGTCATCGTGATGCTGGGCTCGGCCGTGTGCGGGCAGATCTCGACCGAGGAGCTGAGCTACGCGGCCAACCTGATCCAGAGCCGCAACTTCCGCGCCTTCGAGGCCTTCATCGTCGCCACGCTGATCTACCTCGCGCTCTCGGTGGCGCTGCGGCGGCTGCTCGACTGGGCCGGTCCCCGCTTCTTCTTCGGCCGCTGAATCCGCCATGACCGATTTCTCCCTCTGGGACATCCTGCGCAACCTGCTGCTGGCGCTGCGCTGGACCGTCGTGCTCTCGCTCATCGCCTTCGTCGGCGGCGGCATCGTGGGCGCGCTGCTGCTGTTCCTGCGCCTGCGCGGCGGCCGGGCCGTCGGCAAGGCCGTGGGCCTCTACGTGCAACTGTTCCAGGGCACGCCGCTGCTGATGCAGCTGTTCCTGGCCTACTTCGGCATCGCGCTGTTCGGCATCGACGTGTCGGCCTGGACCGCGGCCAGCGTGGCGCTCACGCTCTACACCAGCGCCTTCCTCACCGAGATCTGGCGCGGCTGCGTGGCCTCGATCCCGAAGGGGCAGTGGGAAGCCTCGGGCAGCCTCGCCCTGAGCTTCGGCGAGCAACTGCGCCACGTGATCCTGCCGCAGGCCGTGAGGATCGCGATCGCGCCCACCGTGGGCTTCCTGGTGCAGGTCATCAAGGGCACGGCGCTGGCGTCGGTCATCGGCTTCGTCGAACTCACCAAGGCCGGCAGCATGATCTCCAACGCCACCTTCCAGCCCTTCGTGGTGTTCAGCTGCGTGGCCCTGCTCTATTTCGTGCTGTGCTTTCCCGTGAGCCTGTACGCCAAGACCCTCGAGAGGAAAACCCATGGCCGCCGTGCTTGAACCGCAACAACAACCCGCCGTCGCGGTGGGCGCCCCCATCGTGCGCATCACCGCGCTGCGCAAGTCCTACGGCAGCAACGAGGTGCTCAAGGGCATCGACCTCGACGTCAAGCGCGGCGAGGTGATCGCCATCATCGGCAAGAGCGGCTCGGGCAAGAGCACGCTGCTGCGCTGCATCAACGGCCTCGAGGTGTTCCAGGAAGGCTCGCTCACCGTCGACGGCAAGCCGCTGCTGCACGAGAGCGCGATGGCGATGCGCGAGCTGCGCCAGCGCGTGGGCATGATCTTCCAGGGCTTCAACCTGTTCCCGCACCTCACGGTCGGCAAGAACGTGATGCTCGCGCCCACGCTGGTGAAGAAGCGCTCGTCGCTCGAGGCCGCCTCGCAGGCGCGCAAGCTGCTCACGCGCGTGGGCCTGGCCGAGAAGTTCGACGCCATGCCCGACCAGCTCTCGGGCGGCCAGCAGCAGCGCGTGGCGATCGCGCGCGCGCTGGCCATGGAACCGGGCGTGCTGCTGTGCGACGAGATCACCTCGGCGCTCGACCCCGAGCTGGTGGGCGAGGTGCTGCGCGTGGTCGAGTCGCTGGCCGACGAGGGCATGACCCTGCTGATGGTCACGCACGAGATGAACTTCGCGCGCAAGGTGGCCGACCGCGTGATCTTCATGCACCAGGGCCGCGTGCACGAGATGGGGCCGCCCACCGAGCTGTTCGCGAACCCGCGCACGCCGGAGCTGCGGCAGTTCCTGTCGTCGCTGCACGACTGAAGCGCGCGGCCGTGGGCTATGCTCGGCCCATGGCCTGCCCGCGCATCATCGCGTCGATCATTCGCACCATTCCAAAGATGGTGGGTTGACGCACGGTTCCTCGAGTTCATGCCATGCAACCCGCCCCAGAAGGCGGGTTTTTCGTTTTCCGGGGCGCTGCTTCCAAGCCCACCACCCTCCGGAGAAAACGAAATGACAGCGACCCCCTCCACCCCCGTGCTGCACATGGTCTGCGGCAAGATCGGCGCCGGCAAATCCACGCTCGCGCGCCGGCTCGCCGCGGCACCCGCCACCGTGCTGGTCAGCGAGGACGCCTGGCTCGCGGCGCTCTACCCGGGCGAGATCCGCGAACTGCCCGACTACGTGCGCTGCGCGGGCCGCCTGAAGCAGGCCATCGAGGGCCACCTGGCGGCGCTGCTCTCGGCCGACGTGTCGGTGGTGCTCGACTTCCCGGCCAACACGGTCGCGAACCGGCGCTGGATGCGCGGCATCTTCGAAGCGGCCGGCGCGGCGCACGTGCTGCACCTGCTCGAGCTGCCCGACGCGGTCTGCAAGCAGCGCCTGCGAGAGCGCAACGCGAGCGGCACGCATCCCTTCGAGACCAGCGAGGCGCAGTTCGACCTGATCAGCAGCCACTTCGCCGCGCCTTCCGCGGCCGAAGGCTTCACGGTGCGGCGGCACGGCTGAAAACCCATGTCCGGGGCGAGCGCTTCATCTAGAATTAATGAGAAACGTTCTCATTAATCTCGACCCATGCCAGGCCGCTGGCGAAGAGGGAATGCCGCCATGCCTGCCGCCGAATCCGCCATGCACGACGAAGTGCGGTCGCTCTATGGCGAGCACCATGGGTGGCTGCAGGGCTGGCTGCGGCGCAAGCTCGGCGATTCCTTCGCCGCGGCCGACCTGGCACAGGACACCTTCGTCAGCGTCATCACGACCGGCACCGCGGCCGGCATCCGCGAGCCGCGCCCCTTCCTCGCCACGATCGCGCGGCGGCTGATCGCGCACCGGCATCGCCGGCAGGTGCTCGAACAGAGCTACCTCGAGGCGCTGGCCGCGCTGCCGCAGGAGATGGCGCCCTCGCCCGAGGTGCAGCTGCTGGCGATCGAGGCGCTGCACCAGGTCGATCGCGTGCTCGACAGCCTGCCGCCGGCCGCGAAGGAAGCCTTCCTGCTGGCCCATCTCGAAGGCCTGAGCTACGCGCAGATCGCCGAGCGGCTCGGCGTATCGGCCAGCTCGGTCAAGCAGTACCTGTCGCGCGCCAACCGCCAGTGCTTCTTCGGCCTGGCCGACTGAGATGCGCAGCGCCCCCCTCGACACCGCCACCGCCCTGCCCTTCGGCGAACGCGCGGCCGACGAGGCCGCGGAGTGGCTCACGCTGCTGATGTCGGGCGAAGCCACGGAAGAAGACCGCCGGCGCTGGCAGCAATGGCGCCGGGGCCATCCGGACCACGAGCGCGCATGGCAGCACATCGAGAGCTTCAGCGCGCGCCTCAAGGGCCTGCATCCGGCGGCCGCCCATGC
>NZ_JBZAYE010000267.1:0-9429 GCF_058244205.1 Variovorax sp. 20P10.2.4 | reverse complement strand
CCACCTTCCATCACCTTGCAGCCGCGCTGCTGCGCGACGGTGGCGTTGTTGGTGTATTCGTTCCCGCAACGCCAGACGCGCTCCTGGGCAAGCGCCGGCAGGGCGAACAGGGAAGCGGCCAGGAGGAGAAGTGGTGCGGCAGTCTTCATGGGATCTTGGGGACCTCGAGGGCCCGGGAGAGCGCGGAAAGGCGCATTTTCATGCAATTCGACGCCCCCGATGACAGGATGTTCCGGCCCCAATGAAAAGGACGGCCGAGGCCGTCCTTTCGTGTTACTCCGAGCGGGAAACCGCGATCAGAGCGAGTAGTACATGTCGAATTCGACCGGGTGCGTGGCCATGCGGAAGCGCGTGACTTCCTGCATCTTCAGGTCGATGTAGGCATCGATGTACGCATCGGTGAACACGCCGCCCTTGGTCAGGAAGGCACGGTCCTTGTCGAGGTACTCGAGGGCCTGGTCGAGGCTGTGGCAGACGGTCGGGATCAGCGCGTCTTCTTCCGGCGGCAGATGGTAGAGGTCCTTGCTCGCGGCTTCGCCCGGGTGGATCTTGTTTTCCACGCCGTCGAGACCGGCCATCAGCAGCGCGGCGAAACCGAGGTACGGGTTCATCAGCGGATCGGGGAAGCGCGCTTCGACGCGGCGGCCCTTCGGGTTCGCCACGAACGGGATGCGGATCGAGGCCGAGCGGTTCTTGGCCGAGTAGGCCAGCTTCACCGGGGCTTCGAAGCCGGGGACCAGGCGCTTGTAGCTGTTGGTGCCGGGGTTCGTGATGGCGTTCAGGGCACGGGCGTGCTTGATGATGCCGCCGATGTAGTGCAGCGCGAAGTCCGAGAGACCTGCGTAGCCGTCGCCGGCGAACAGGTTCTTGCCGTCCTTCCAGACCGACTGGTGCACGTGCATGCCCGAGCCGTTGTCGCCGACGATGGGCTTGGGCATGAAGGTGGCGGTCTTGCCGTAGGCGTGGGCCACGTTGTGGATCACGTACTTCTGCAGCTGGACCCAGTCGGCGCGCTGGATCAGCGTGCTGAACTTGGTGCCGAGTTCCATCTGGCCGGCGTTGGCCACTTCATGGTGATGCACTTCGACCGGGATGCCCAGCGATTCGAGCACCAGGCACATTTCCGAACGCATGTCCTGGAAGCTGTCGACCGGGGGAACCGGGAAGTAGCCACCCTTGACCGCGGGACGGTGGCCGCTGTTGCCGTGCTCGTATTCCTTGTCGGTGTTCCACGAGGCTTCTTCGGAATCGATCTTCACGAAGCAGCCCGACATGTCGTTCTTCCAGCGCACGCCGTCGAACACGAAGAATTCGGGTTCCGGACCGAAGTAGGCCGTGTCGCCCAGGCCCGAGGCCTTCATGTAGGCTTCGGCGCGCTTGGCCAGCGAACGGGGATCGCGCTCGTACGGCTTGCCGTCGGTCGGGTCGATCACGTCGCAGGTCAGGATCATCGTGGTCTCTTCGAAGAAGGGATCGATGTTCGCGGTGTTCGGGTCGGGCATCAGCTGCATGTCCGACGCCTCGATCCCCTTCCAGCCGGCGATGGACGAGCCGTCGAACGCGTGGCCCGAGCTGAACTTGTCTTCGTCGAAGTGCGACACGGGCACGGTCACGTGTTGTTCTTTACCGCGGGTGTCGGTGAAACGGAAGTCGACGAACTTGACCTCGTTTTCCTTCACGAGCTTCATGACGTCGGCGACGGTCTTTGCCATCAATTTCTCCTGAGTTGGATGGGTGGTTGGGAATACAGGGATGCGGGATGCAGTTTCTGTGCCATTGTCGCCTGCGATGAACGGCCGGCGACGCGCACTTTGGCGGCCTGAAACAGGGTCGAATTCACCAAATTGGTGCGATCAAAATCAACGCACCAATTCTGGGCCAAGTTGCGCATTAAAAGTGTGCAAACCTTCGATGAGCTGGCCGTAGGCCGCGTCGAGCAGTTCCGGGTCGCCCTTGACGCCGAGCTCGATATGACGGCCGTACTGGGGGTGATCGACGCTCGGCAGGCTGAAAACCTTGATGCGCGCATGGCGCTCCTCGATCGCCTGCATCAGGGGCGTGAGGGTGGCTTCCATGGCACCGAAAACGATCACGGACTTCTCCAGGACCCGGGTCCGGACGAAAAGATCGGCATAACGGGCATCGAGCACCGACTCGATCATCGGCCAGGCCATGACCGGGAAACCGGGCACGAAATGGACGTCGCCCACGCTGAAGCCCGGGATCTTGTTGTAGGGGTTGGCGATGATCCGGGCGCCCTCGGGAAACACGCCCATGTTGAGCCGGTGGATGTTGTCGGGCCGGTCGGGCTCGTAGGCCACGCCCTGCTCGCGCGCCGTGTCCTGCATGCGCTCGCGGATCAGCAGCTCGGCCTCGGGATGCAGCGCCAGCGGCACGCCCAGCGCCTTGGCGGCGCACTGCCGGGTGTGGTCGTCGGGCGTGGCGCCGATGCCGCCGGTCGAGAAGACGACGTCGCCCGAGGCGAAGGCGCGCGCCAGCGCGGCGGTGATGCACTCGGGCACATCGCCCACGTATTCGGCCCAGCCCAGCTGCAGGCCGCGCGCCGCGAGCAGCTCGATCACCTTGGGCATGTGCTTGTCGAGGCGCTTGCCCGAAAGGATCTCGTCGCCGACGACGATCAGGCCGAATTCACGGGTCATGGGGATTTCCATTGGGAGAGAACGGCCTGGTCGGCCTCGATGGCGGCGGCGTCGCCCGGAATGGCGGCCGCCGTGGCGGCTGCGCGCTGGCCGCGCAGCTGCGCCAGCGCATCGAGGCAGTAGTGGCCGAACCACAGGGCCGAGAAGGCGAAGACCAGGGTGTAGATCCAGATCGCGAGCGGCACCAGCACGAAGAAGGCGGCCGCGAACAGCAGGCCCGAGGCCCAGACGATGCTGGGCGCGGCGCCCAGGTAGCCGCAGAGCACGCCGATGCACAAGAGCGGCAGCCGGTGCGCGCGCAGCAAGGTGGCGCGCTCCTCGGCGCTGGCGTGCTCGGCCAGCGCGTCGAAGCTCATGACGCGGTAGGTGAGCCAGCCCCAGATCAGCGGCGGCAGGATCAGCACCAGCGGGGGAATCAGCCACAGCGGCATCGAGACCACCAGCGCGAGCAGCGCCAGCACGGTCAGGCCGATGGAACGCGCGACGCTGCCGAAGAAGGAGGCGCCCTTCTTGCGCTCGAGCGAGGGAAAGCGGCGCTCGGCCACCAGCCGCGTGAGCGCCGGCGCCATGAAGCCGGCCACGATCAGGAGCGACAGCACCACGATCAGCGGCGTGGCCGCGAACACCACGGCGAGCGGCGCCAGCACCGAGGTGACGTCGCCCGAGAACAGCCGCCCGATCCATTCCCAGAAGCTGGCCAGCAGCGGCCAGGATTCGAGCGCGCCGCGCGTCCAGGCGACCGCGGCATCCCAGTAGAAGTAGCCGAAGACGGCGGCCAGCAGCACCATCAGGCCCAGCGGCACCAACGACAGCACGATCACGCGCGGCAGCATGCAATAGGCCACCGCGCGCCAGAAGGAGTCGAGGAGCAGGCGCATCGGGCCGGAGGATAACCCGGCGCGCCCCGAGTGGCCGTGAAGCCAGAGCCGGCGGCCGGGCGATTCGCCGGTTCGTGCGCACGCCGCGCGCAGCTGAGGCAGCTGGAGAGAAGCCGCCGTGCTCAACCGCGGCCGACCATGCGTTTCAGCCCCAGCCACTGCTGGGCCCAGAAACCCTGGCCGTAGTCGCGCACCTTGCCCGCGGCATCGGGCTCGACCTGGTCGCGCACGCCGGTCGGGTCGTAGCGGTTCTCGAAGTTGGCGGTCCCGAACAGCATGTCCCACCAGGGCAGCAGCACGCCGAAGTTGTGGCCGCCGAGCGTGCTCTTGCCGTTCGACTCGTGGCCCAGCCCGATGCTGTGGTGCAGCCGGTGGAAGCGCGGGCTGATCCACAACCGTTCGCCGAGGGCGCCGAAGCTCAGGCGCAGGTTGGCGTGCTGCAGGCTTTCGCTGAGCTGGGTGAAGGCGACGAAGGCGATGAACTGCCCCGGCGCCACGCCGATCAGCTGCGCCACGATCACGATCAGGGTGTCATGCAGGATATCGTCGAGCAGGTGGTTGCGGTCGTCGCTCCACATGGTCATCTGGCGCTGCGAGTGGTGCAGCGAATGCAGCCCCCACCACCAGTTGAACTGGTGCTGGCCGCGGTGGATCCAGTAGCCGACGAAGTCGAGCACCACGAGGTAGATCGCGAACGCGATCACCGGCACGTCGGTCACGCCGGGCCAGAGTTCGTCGAGGTGCAAGGTGCCCCAGCCGGCCGCGCGCAGGCTGCCCATGAGGTCGTCGAACACCGGCTGCAGCGTGAAGAACATCGCGAGCCGGAACAGGCCCAGCCGGTGGATCAGCGTGTAGAGCACGTCGATGCGGATCGCGCGCCGGTCGGTCACCGGCTCCACGGCGCGCCAGCGCTGCAGCGGGCCGATCAGCGCGACCAGCACCACGATCTGGATCAGGCCGACCAGCAGCCAGCCGGTGGCGTCGAAGGCGTCCTCGGTCCAACCGCCGAGGCCGATCGTATAGACGAAGGGCTGCACGACGGTTTCGAAGAACCAGCCCTGCAGCGAGGAGAAGAGATCCGTCAGCCAGTCGATCACGGAAGCCGCCTCAGGGATGCGATGCGATCCAGGCGCGGTAGTCGGGATGCTGGCGCAGCGTCTGGAAGCAGAAGCCCTTGGCCTTCAGGCCGACAATCAGCGGCTCGAGGTTGGCCGGCGCCCACGGATCCTTGCGCGACCAGATGCCCAGGTGGGCGAGCAGGATGTCGCCGGGGCGGATGGTGTCGAGCGCCTGCGTGAGCAGCTTCTCGTTGCTGAACTTCTCGCTCGGCAGTTCGTCGCCCAGGAAGCCGGCGGGCGCCCAGCCCACGTGCGCATAGCCGCAGTCGCGCGCGGCGGCCAGCAGCTTGGGCGAGGTCTTGCCGCCGGGCGCGCGGTACAGCGGCAGCGGCTTCTTGCCGGTGATCAGCTCGAGCCGCTCGGAGGACTTGCGGATGTTGGCGCAGTACTCGGCCGCGCTCCAGGTGAACTCGCGCCCGGCCAGCGCGCCCGCCGAGGGCTTGACGCGGAAGCTCGGCGTCACGCCCTTGAGGTCGGCGCGCCAGTAGACGTGGTCGTAGGTGTGGGAGCCGAACTCGTGGCCCTCGGCCGCCCTCGCCTTCCACCAGGCGGCCCAGTGGTTGTCGAGGCTGTCGCCGTCGGTCTGGGTGCGCTCGGCGGCGGCAAAGAAGGTGACGTGCACCTGCTGGCGCTTGAGCACCTCGGCCACCAGCGGCGCGATGCCCATGTGGCCGGTGTCGAAGGTCAGGTAGACGGGTTTCTCGCAGCTCGCCGCGGCACTCTGGGCGCCGGCGGGAATCGCCACCGCGACGGCCAGCAGCGCGGCCAGCCCCGCGGCCGCACGCCGGCGCGGGCTAGATGCGCTTCGCATGGTCGAGCGTCCAGACGCCGTGCGGTGAGCGGCCGACGTTCACCTGCCGCACCACCTTGCCGCTGGCCAGGTCGACCACGCTGAGCTTCTTGGCCCAGCGCGAGGTGACGTAGAGAGTCTTGCCGTCGGCCGACACGTCCATGCAGTCGGGGCCACCGGGCACCGGGTAGGTCTCGGTGACCTTGAGCGTGGCGAGGTCGATGCGGCTGATGGAATTGGCCACCCGGTTGCTCACGAACACGCTCTTGCCGTCGCCGGCCGAGCGGAAGGCGTGCGCGCCCTTGCCGGTCGGGATCTTGCCGACCAGCTTCGGCTGCGCGCCCGCCACGTCGAACACCTGCACGCCGTCGCTGCCGGTCAGGCCCACGAGCAGCGTCTTGTCGTTGTGCACGCCGTAGATGTCGGCCGGCATCGGGCCAGTGGCCACGCGCCAGCGGATGGTCTGCGTCGGCAGGTCGACGGCGATCATCTCGTCGCTGTCCTGCATCGTCACGTAGGCGATGGTGCTGGTGTTGTCGATCCAGATGTGGCTGGGCGTCTTGCCGGTGGTGATGCGCTTGGCGAGCTTCAGGTCCTTGCCGTCCCAGCGGTAGACGTCGACGTGATTGAGCCGGTTGGCCGCGGTCACGAACCACTTCATGTCGCGCGAGAACTGCAGCTGGTAGGGGTCGATGATCCCGTAGACCACGCGCTGGACCTCGGCGGTGCGCGGGTTCACGAAGGTCAGCGAATCGCCGGCCGAATTCGCCACGATGACCGACTTCTCGTCGGGCGTCATGTAGATGTGGTGCGGTTCCTTGCCGGTCGGGATGCGCTGCTTCTCGGTCCAGTCGACCGGATTGATCACGCTGACGCTGGCATCGAGCGAGTTGAGCACGAAGATCGGCGGGGGTTCCGGGGGAGCCGCGGTGGCGGCGAGCGGCGCCGTGAAGGCGATCGCGCCGAGCAGGCAGGCGGACAGCAGGGCCGCGGCGCGGCCGGTCGAACGGGAAAGAAAGCGCAAGGGAAGTTCCGGAAAAGGGCTTCGAATGTTAACGATCCGAACCGACGGCTGGCTGACCGCCAGCTGCCGAAAAGGCGGACAGTTGACAGTTATTTCGCAGGCGCGCGCAGGGCGGCGACCTCGTCGGCCGCCAGCCAGCGCCATTGGCCGGGCGCCAGGTCCGCGGGCAGCGCCACGGTGCCGATGCGCGAGCGGTGCAGCGCCTCGACGCGGTTGCCCACCGCGGCCAGCATGCGCTTGACCTGGTGGTACTTGCCCTCGGTCAGCGTGAGCCGCAGGTGCAGCGGGCTGTCGGACTCGCAGGCGGCCGCGCGCACCGGCTTCGGATCGTCGTCGAGCACCACGCCGGCCAGCAGGCGGGCGATCTGCTTGTCGTCGATCGGGTGCTTGGCCGTCACTTCGTAGACCTTGGGCACGTGGTGCTTGGGCGAGCCCATCTTGTGGATGAACTGGCCGTCGTCGGTCAGGAGCAGCAGGCCGGTGGTGTCCTGGTCGAGCCGGCCGATGGCCTGCACGCCCTGCACCGCGCCCTTGTTGGGCCGCAGCCGCAGCGGCGACGGCAGCAGCGTGTAGATGCTCGGGTAGGTCGAGGGCTTCTGCGAGCACTCGGTGCCGGCCGGCTTGTGCAGCATCAGGTAGGCCTTCTCGTGGTAGGCCCAGGCGGTGCCCTGCACGGTGAACTGCAGGCCTTCCGCGTCCAGATCGGTGGCGGGATCGTCGACCACCGCGCCGGCGATGGTCACGAGGCCCTGTTGGACCAGGCCCGCGCACACGCGCCGCGTGCCGAAGCCCTGGGAATAGAGGATGTCTTGCAGTTGCATGGCGAAAAGAAAAGGCGGCCGCGCTTCGCACGCGGCCGCCCTGGAGTGTCTCAGAAGGCGCGGACCGGTCCGGCGCCCTCCTCGCGACGGTCAGTAGCCCGCGGCCAGCCCGGTATTGCGGCGCGGATCGTTGGCGCCGTAGAAGCGGTTGTTGCCCACCGGCTTGCCGCCCAGGGTGGGCGCGCCCACGATGATCGCGGCCAGGTGGTTGGCCGGCTGCGGCACGCCGAGGTTGTGGCCCATGTCGGTCAGGATCTTGCGGGTGTCGGGGCTCAGCGCGAAGGTCTCGACGTTGGTGACGTCGGGCAACCATTGCTGGTGGAAGCGCGGCGCATCGACGGCTTCCTGCACGTTCATGCCGTAGTCGACCACGTTGAGGATGGTGTGCAGCACGGCCGTGATGATGCGGCTGCCGCCCGGCGTGCCGACCACGAACACCGGCTTGCCGTCCTTCGACACGATGGTCGGGCTCATCGAGCTCAGCGGGCGCTTGCCCGGGGCGATGGCATTGGCCTCGCCCTGCACCAGGCCGTACATGTTCGGCACGCCGACCTTCGAGGTGAAGTCGTCCATCTCGTTGTTGAGCAGCACGCCGGTCTTGGCGGCCGTGACCTTGGCGCCGAACCAGTCGTTGAGCGTGTAGGTGACCGAGACCGCGTTGCCCCACTGGTCGGTGATCGAGTAGTGGGTGGTGTTGCTGCCCTCGTGCGGCGCGACGCCGGGCTTGATGTCCTTGGAGACGCCGGCCTTCTTCGGGTCGATGGCGGCGCGGATCTTCTCGGCATAGCCCTTGTCGAGCAGGCGATCGAGCGGGTTCTTCACGAAGTCGGGGTCGCCCAGGTAGCTGTTGCGGTCGACGTAGGCATGGCGCATGGCCTCGATCTGGTAGTGCACCGACTGCGCCGAACGGAAGCCCAGGTCCTTGAGCGGATAGCCCTCGAGGATGTTGAGCATCTCGCAGATGATCACGCCGCCCGAGCTCGGCGGCGGTGCCGACACCACGCGGTAGCCACGGTAGTCACACTCGACTGGCGCCAGTTCGCGCGTCTTGTACTGGTCGAGGTCGGCCTGCGTGATGATGCCCTTGCCGGCCTGGCTCGAGGCCACGATGGCCTGGCCCACCCAGCCCTTGTAGAAGCCGTCGGTGCCGTTCTGGCTGATCGCGCGCAGCGTCTTGCCCAGGTCCTTCTGCACCAGCTTCTGGCCGACCTGGAACGGCTCGCCCTTGTTCAGGAAGATCGCGCCGGAGACCGGGTCCTTCTGGAAGTCGGCGGTCGAGGTCCAGAGCATGTCGATGTCGCCCTGCTCGAGCGCGAAGCCCTTCTCGGCGAGCTGGATCGACGGCGCGATCAGTTCGGCGCGCTTCTTCGTGCCGTACTTCTCGCGCGCGTACTCCATGCCCGACACCGTGCCGGGCACGCCCACGGCCAGGTGGCCGTTGGTGCTCAGGCCCTTGATGACGTTGCCGTCCTTGTCGAGGTACATGTTGGCCGTGGCCGCCAGCGGCGCCTTCTCGCGGAAGTCGAGGAAGGTCTTGCGGCCGTCGGCCAGCTGCACCGTCATGAAGCCGCCGCCACCGAGGTTGCCCGCGGCCGGATAGACCACCGCGAGCGCGTAGCCCACGGCCACGGCCGCGTCGACGGCATTGCCGCCGCGCTGGAGCACGTCGACGCCGACCTTGGACGCGAGGTGCTGGGCGCTCACCACCATGCCGTGTTCGGCCGCGACCGGCGCCTGCGACGCGGCCTGCGAAGCGCCGGCGGCCAGCGCGAGCGCGGCGGCGATCGCCGCGCGCAGTTGGGGGGTGGATGGAAGTCGATGCATCTGAATGTCTCCTCTTGAGATGTCGTTGGTTGCGGAGTTTGGGTGTGTGTCTGGCGAGGGTTCAGCCGGCGAGCAGTGCCTTGCGCCGCAGGTCGCGCAGCGCCAGCGCCACCTGCTCGCGGGCGAAGGCGCTCAGCGCCTCGGGATCGGTCATCTGCTCGTCGTTGCGCACGAAGCGCAGGCGGTCGGCGCGCACTTCGGTCTCGAGGTGTTCGACCAGCGCTTCGTGCGAACGGGTGCCGTCGAGCAGCGGCAGCAGCGCGCGCTCGAGCAGCGACAGGGCCACCGTCTCGTGCCAGCCGTTGCAGACCGTG
>NZ_JBZAYE010000266.1:0-9443 GCF_058244205.1 Variovorax sp. 20P10.2.4 | reverse complement strand
CGAGCGCAGCCACGGGAGCCGACGGCCTACACCGCGCGCCGGGGGCGCCACGCTCAATGGCCCGACCCAGGATGCCAAAGGAGCCTCGACCATGAACGACACCGCCACGCATGCCCGCACTCCGGTGCGCTTCGATCCCTCCGTGGAGACCGAGCGCGAGGACGAGGCCCAGACCCAGATCGAGCTGGTGGCGACGCTGCGCGAGATGGCGCAGACCGTGGCCGAGCACACCGGCCACGCCATGCGCGCCGTGCACGCCAAGAGCCACGGCCTGCTGCAAGCCGAACTCGTCGTGCCCGAGGGCCTGCCGCCCGAGTACGCGCAGGGCCTGTTCGCCAGGCCGGGGCGCCATCGCGCGGCGATGCGGCTGTCGACGCCGCCGGCCGAGGTGCTCGACGACCGCATCTCGCTGCCGCGCGGCATGGCGCTCAAGGTGTTCGATGTCGAGGGCGAGCGCGTCGAGGGTTCCGAGGACCACACCACGCAGGACTTCCTGTTCGTCGACGGCCCGGTGTTCGTCGCGCCCGACGCGCGCGGCTTCCTGCGCAGCCTCAAGCTGCTCGCGACCACCACCGACCGCGCACCGACCGGCAAGCTGCTGCTGTCGGGCGTGCTGCAGAGCATCGAGAAGCTGATCGAGGTCGCGGGTGGCTCGAGCGCGAAGCTGGTCGCGCTGGGCGCGCATCCGCTGACCCACCCGCTGGGCGCCACCTTCTTCACCCAGGTGCCGATCCGCTTCGGCGATCACATCGCCAAGCTGCAGCTCGCGCCGGTGTCCGATGCGCTGGTCGCGCTCGAGAAGGCGGAACTTCATCTGGACGGCAAGCCCGACGGCACGCGCGAGGCGGTGATGGACTTCCTGCGCACGCACGGCGGCGAGTGGGAACTGCGGGCCCAGCTCTGCGTCGACCTCGAGCGCATGCCGGTCGAGGACGCCTCGGTCGAATGGCCGCAGGAACTCAGTCCCTTCGTGACGGTTGCGCGCGTGCTGGCCGCGCCGCAGCCGGGCTGGAGCGAGGAGCTGTCGCGCGAGATGGATGACGGCATGGCCTTCAGCCCCTGGCAGGCGCTCGCGGCGCACCGGCCGCTGGGCGGGGTGATGCGCGCGCGCAAGGCGGCCTATGCGGCCTCGTCGGAATTTCGCAGCGAGCGCAACGGCTGCCCGCTGCACCGCTGAGCGGCTGTGTCAGTCGAGGCCGAGCACGCGCCGGTTGGCCGCCACATCCACGCCGCCGGCCGCGAAGTCGTCGAAGGCCCGGTCGGCCACGCGGATGATGTGGTCGGCGATGAACTTCGCGCCCTCGCGCGCGCCGTCCTCGGGGTGCTTGATGCAGCACTCCCACTCGAGCACCGCCCAGCCCGGGAAGTCGTACTGCGCCATCTTCGAGAAGATGGCCTTGAAGTCGACCTGCCCGTCGCCCAGCGAGCGGAAGCGCCCGGCGCGGTCGATCCACTTCTGGAAGCCGCCGTACACGCCCTGCTTGCCGGTCGGGTTGAACTCGGCGTCCTTCACGTGAAAGATCTTGATGCGCTCGTGGAAGTGGTCGATGTAGGCCAGGTAGTCGAGCTGCTGCAGCACGAAGTGGCTCGGGTCGTAGAGCAGGCAGGCGCGCGGATGGTTGTTCACGCGCTCGAGGAACATCTCGTAGCTCACGCCGTCGTGCAGGTCCTCGCCCGGATGGATCTCGTAGCCCACGTCCACGCCCGCGGCGTCGAAGGCATCGAGGATCGGGCGCCAGCGGCGCGCGAGCTCGTCGAAGGCCTCCTCGATCAGTCCCGGCGGGCGCGGCGGCCACGAGTACAGGTAGGGCCAGGCCAGCGCGCCCGAGAAGGTCGCGTGCGCCGTGAGGCCGAGGTTGGCCGAGGCCTGGGCCGCGTAGTGCAGCTGCTGCACCGCCCATTGCTGGCGCGCCGCCGGGTTGCCGCGCACCTCGGGCGCCGCGAAGCCGTCGAAGCCCGCGTCGTAGGCCGGGTGCACCGCGACGAGCTGGCCCTGCAGATGGGTCGAGAGCTCGGTGATCGAGAGGCCGTGCGCGGCGAGCGTGCCCTGGATCTCCTCGCAGTAGGTCCTGCTCTCGGCGGCCTTCTTGAGGTCGATCAGCCGCGCGTCCCAGCTCGGGATCTGCACGCCCTTGTAGCCCAGGCCCGCGGCCCAGCCGGCGATTGCGTCGAGCGAGTTGAAGGGCGCGGTATCGCCCGCGAACTGGGCCAGGAAGATGGCGGGCCCCTTGATCGTCTGCATGCGGTGTCTCCTTGTGGGCTCGACAGGATACTTCGCGGGTTCGGCTGACACACGACCGAAGTTCGGTGGGCGCAGAATGAATTTCGCTCACAGGGAACCCAACGAGATGCCCCAGCCCGTCTCCGCCCGACTCAAGATCGGTTTGTCCGCCTGCTTCTCGCACGCCGATCCGGCGCGCTCGCTGTTCACCAACAAGACCCTGCAGTACGTCGAGCAGTCGATCGCCCACTGGCTGATGTCGGCCGGCGCGATGGTGGTGATGGTGCCCTGCCCCACGGGCGAGACCGCGCGCGGCGACACCAAGCTGTCGCACTACGCCGAGTGGCTCGATGGCGTGGTGATGCACGGCGGGGCCGACGTCTGGCCCGGCAGCTACGGCGAGGTGCCGCTCAAGGACGCCTGGATCGGCGACCGCATCCGCGACCTCTACGACCTCGCGCTGGTCGAGGCCTTCGAGCAGGCTGGCAAGCCGATCTTCGGCGTGTGCCGCGGCCTGCAGCTCATCAACGTGGCCTTCGGCGGCACGCTCTACCAGGACATCGAGGAGCAGCACGGCCATCCCGAGACGCTGCGCCACCGCGACCCGGTGACCTACGACCAGAACTTCCACCAGATCGGGATCGTGCCGGGCACGCGGCTCGCGAAGCTCTATCCCGAGGTGCAGACCGCGCGCGTCAACAGCATCCACCACCAGGGCGTGAAGGACCTCGCGCCCGGTTTCGAGGTCGAGGCCTGGAGCCTGCCCGACCGGGTGGCCGAGGCGATCCGCCGCCGGCCCGAGCGCGGCCGCAGCTACATCGCGGCCACGCAGTGGCACCCCGAATTCCACAAGTACGGCAGCACCGAGACCGTGGACGACACGCCGATCCTGCACGACTTCCTCTGGGCCTGCGCCACCGCCAAGGTGGCGCCGAAGACCACGCTGCGCGGCGCGCCCGGCAAGATCCGCGACCGCGCGGCGCGCGTGCTGCAGCAGGCGCTGCTGCGGCGCCGCCGCTGAGCGCCGCGCCGGTTCAGCGGCGCTCGGACTTGGTCGAGTAGCCGCTGACGCCGGCGTCGACGGTGCCGAACACCGTCACGCCGCTGCCCGACGAGGCGGTGCTGCCGGCATCGGCGGTGCGCGAGGACGAGGCACAGCCCGCGAGCGAGAAGCCCATGGCAAGGGCGAAGGCGGTGGCAATCAATGACTTCATGGAATCTGTCCCCAGGGGTGGATCGAACGACTATAGGCCGCGCGTCATGGCGCGCATGTAACAAGACCCCGCGCGCGGGGTCTTGTCGTTGGTGCCGCCGCGGCACGCCGGGTTCCCGCGGCGCGCGATCTTGAAGAAAAACTGCAAGCCGCTTCGCTCGCCGGGCGGCTTATCAAAGGCGCAAGCCGGGCGCACATTCAGGGCACACAACACCCAGAGGACACCGCCATGACATCCGCTCCCGCTCCTTCTTCACCCCAGCGCACCTGGTTCATCACCGGCGTGAGCACCGGCTTCGGCCGCGCGCTCGCGCAGGAGGCGCTGGCCGCCGGCCACCGCGTGGTCGGCACCCTGCGCGACGAGGCCGCGTGCGCCGCCTTCGACGCGCTGCAGCCCGGCCGCTCCTTCGGCCGCTTGCTCGACGTGACGCGCCACGACGAGGTCGAGCGCGTGGTGGCCGAGGTCGAGGCCGACGTCGGTGCCATCGACGTGCTGGTCAACAACGCCGGCTACGGCCACGAGGGCACGCTGGAGGAATCCTCGCTCGACGAAGTGCGCCGGCAGTTCGAGGTCAACGTGTTCGGCGCGGTGGCCGTCGCCAAGGCCGTGCTGCCCTTCATGCGCGCGCGCCGCCGCGGCCACATCCTCAACATCACCTCGATGGGCGGCATCGTCACCTTCCCGGGGCTCGGCATCTATCACGGCAGCAAGTTCGCGCTCGAGGGCCTGTCGGAGGCGCTCGGCAAGGAAGTGGCGAGCTTCGGCATCCGCGTCACGGCCGTGGAGCCGGGCGGTTTTCGCACCGACTGGGCCGGCCGCTCGATGGTGCGCGCGCCGCAGAGCATCGCCGACTACGCACCGGTGCTGGGCCCGGTGCGCGAGGCGCGGCTGGCGCGCAGCGGCAAGCAGGCGGGCGATCCGGTGAAGGCGGCGCGCGCCATGCTGCGCATCGTCGAAGCGCCGACGCCGCCCGCGCACCTGCTGCTGGGCAGCGACGCGGTGAAGGCGGTGCGCGAGAAGCTGGCCGCGCTGCAGGAGGAACTGAGCGCGTGGGAATCGCTGTCGCTGTCGACCGACTTCACGCCGGCCTGACGCAACGGGCTATTCGGGCTTCGCGCCCGAGGCCTTGACGGCCGCGCCCCAGAGCCCGATCTCGCTCGCGACGAAGCGGTCGAACTCGGGCCCGGTCGTGGGCGCCGGCTCCGAGCCGCGCTCGCGCATGAAGCGCGCCATCTGCTCGCTCTTGAGGATCTCGGTCACCTCGCGGTTCAGGCGCGCCAGCACCTCGGGCGGCGTGCCGCGCGGCGCCATCAGGCCGAGCCAGCCCACGGCCTCGAAGTCGCGCGTGCCGGCCACGCCGCTCTCGCGCACGGTCGGCACATCGGGCAGCTGCGAGGAACGCGTGGCCGAGGTCACGGCCAGCGGGATCGCCTTGCCGGCCTTGATGTGCGGCAGCGCGGCGGTCACCGAATCGATCATCAGCGGCACCTGGTTGCCGAGGAAGTCGGCCTGCGCGGGCCCGCTGCCCCGGTACGGAATGTGCGTGACGAACACATGCGCCGCCGACTTGTACATCTCGCCCGACAGATGCTGCGTGCCGCCGATGCCGGCGCTCGCGTAGCTGAGCCGGCCGGGCTCGGCCTTGGCGCGCGCCGTGAGCTCGCCCAGCGTGCGGATGCCGCTCTCGGGCGTGGCGAGGAACACCAGCGGCACCTTGGCGATCAGCGAGATGCCCACGAGGTCGCGGCGCGGGTCGAAGCCGGGCTTGGCGTACAGCGTCTGGTTGACCGCCATCGCGCTGCCGGCCACCACCAGCGTGTAGCCGTCGGGCGCCGAACGCACCACGAACTCGGTGCCGATGTTGCTGCCGGCACCGGCCTTGTTGTCGACGATCACCGGCTGGCCCAGCCGCCGGCCGAGCTGTTCGGCGAGCGCGCGCGCGAAGATGTCGGTGGCCTGCCCGGGCGGGAAGGGCACCACCAGCTTGACGGGCTTGTCGGGCCAGTCGGCGGCCTGGGCCGGAGCCCCGACGGAAAGCAGCGCCAGCGCGAGACCGGCGGCCGTGCCTGCGAAGCTTCTGCGCCGCATGGCTCAGAGCGCCGTGAGGTGCTTGCCCACGATGCCCGCGAGCTCGAACATCGTCACCTGGTCCTTGCCGAACACCGGCTTGAGCTTGGCGTCGGCATTGATCGAGCGCTTGTCCTTCGCGTCCTGCAGGCCGTTGGCCTTGATGTAGTCCCAGAGCTTCTTGACCACCTCGGTGCGCGCCACCGGCTCGTTGCCGATCACCGCGGCGAGCGCGTCGCTGGGCTTGAGGCCGGCGCCGGTCTTGCGCGGCGCCTTCTTCTCGGCCGGTGCCTTCTTGGCCGCGGGCGCCTTCTTCGCCGCCACCTTCTTGGCGGCGGCGGTCTTGCCGGCCGGCGCGGCCTTGCCGAAGGTCTTGCGCGGCGGGAATTTGCTCCCGCCCTCGCGCGGCGCGAACTCGAAGGTCACCTTGCCCTCCTCGGCATTCCAGGTCAGGAAGGCCTTGAAGGCGCGGCGCGTGCGCATCGAGACGAACTTGTCGAGCAGGTCGGTCTTGCCGGTGGCCAGCAGCTTCTCCATCTGCGCACGCTCCACCGGCTGCTGCAGGATGATCTTGCCGGTCTTGAAGGTGCAGCTCGGCGTGGGCTGGGCGTTGGTGGGCACCGACTTCTCGCAGATGTAGTTGCTGCCATGCTCGAACACGGGCGCGCCGCAGATCGGGCAGGGGCCGACCGTGTCCTGCTCGCTGAAGTCGACGATCTCGCCGCTGTCCTCGTTCTTGTCGTCGCCGAAGTCGAACTCCAGCTTCCAGTTCTTCGCCTCCTCGTCGTACTTGAGCACGA
The DNA here is from genome assembly GCF_058244205.1 of Variovorax sp. 20P10.2.4. Lineage (NCBI taxonomy): Bacteria > Pseudomonadati > Pseudomonadota > Betaproteobacteria > Burkholderiales > Comamonadaceae > Variovorax > Variovorax sp. 20P10.2.4. Next base: position 3,141 of record NZ_JBZAYE010000266.1, on the reverse strand, counting down.
TCTCGGAGGTGAAGGGCCAGCCGGCCTTGGAGCGGAAGCCCTCGAGCGGGCCGATGTGCTTGTCGCGCAAGAGCGCCTCGGCCTCGGCGACCTCGAAGGTACGCCCGGCCGGCGACTTGCCGAACGAGAAGCCGCAGGCGTCCTCGCCGGTGCCGCTCTTGCCGGTGCAGCCGTAGCGGCGGTAGTTCTCCTTCACCACGCCGCCGCAGTTGGGGCAGGGCGTGGCCAGCGTCGTGTAGTCGCCGGGCACGGTGTCGCGGTCGTACTCCTTGGCCTTCTTGACGATGTGCTCGGTCATCGCCGCGATCTCGCGCATGAAGGCATCGCGGCTCAGCGAGCCCTTCTCCATCTGCGCCAGCTTGTATTCCCACTCGCCGGTGAGCTCGGCCTTGGAGAGTTCCTCCACGCCGAGGCCGCGCAGCAGCGTCATGAGCTGGAACGCCTTGGCGGTCGGGATCAGCTCGCGGCCCTCGCGCAGCATGTACTTCTCGGCGATCAGGCCTTCGATGGTGGCCGCGCGCGTGGCTGGCGTGCCCAGGCCCTTCTCCTGCATGGCCTCGCGCAGTTCCTCGTCGTCGATGGTCTTGCCCGCGCCTTCCATGGCGCCGAGCAGCGTGGCTTCGGAGTAGCGCGCCGGCGGACGCGTCTTCAGGCCCTTGGTGTCGACCGTCTCGGCCAGCACCATCTCGCCAGGCTTCACCGGCACCAGGTTCTTGCCGTCCTTCTCGTCGTCGTCGCTGACGGCTTCCTTGCCGTAGATCGCGAGCCAGCCCGGCTTGACCAGCACCTTGCCGTCGGAGCGGAAGGCGTAGTTCCTGCCGGCCTGCGCCACCGTGCTGATGCGGGTCGTGACCTGGTATTCGGCGCTCGGGAAGAACACCGACAGGAAGCGGCGCACCACGAAGTCGTACAGGCGCTGCTCGGCTTCCGACAGGCCGCTGGGCGCCTGCAGGGTCGGGATGATCGCGAAGTGATCCGACACCTTCGCGTTGTCGAAGATGCGCTTGCTCGGCTTCACGTAGTTCTGGTCGATCGCCTGCTGCGCGAACGGCGCGAGGTGGCGCATGCCGCTGGTGGCGAGCATGCCCATGGTCTGCTTGACCACCGGCAGGTAGTCCTCGGGCAGGGCGCGCGAGTCAGTCCGCGGGTAGGTCAGCGCCTTGTGGCGTTCGTACAGGCTCTGGGCCAGCGCCAGCGTGGTCTTGGCCGAGAAGCCGAAGCGGCTGTTGGCCTCGCGCTGCAGCGAGGTCAGGTCGAACAGCTGCGGCGAGGCCTGGGTGGTGGGCTTGCTCTCCTCGGTGACGCTGGCGGGCTTGCCGCGCGCGGCCTGCGCGATGGCGAGCGCGTCGCGCTCGTTCCAGATCCGGTCGGCGCGCTGCTCGGGGTCGGGCTCGCCGCTGGGCAGCAGCGGGGCGCTGGCCTTCTTCCAGGCCGGGTCGAACCACTTGCCCGGATAGTGGCCGGCTTCGGCGAGAAAGCTGGCGTGCACTTCCCAGTAGTCGCGCGAGACGAATTTGCGGATCTGCTCCTCGCGCTCGACCACCACCGACAGCGTAGGCGTCTGCACCCGGCCCACGGTGGTGAGGAAGAAGCCGCCGTCGCGCGAGTTGAAGGCCGTCATCGCGCGCGTGCCGTTGATGCCCACCAGCCAGTCGGCCTCGGAGCGCGAGCGCGCGGCATCGGCCAGGCCCTGCATCTGCTTCTCGGTGCGCAGCGAGTCGAAGCCGTCGCGGATCGCCTGCGGCGTCATCGACTGCAGCCACAGCCGCCGCACCGGCTTGTTCAGGCCCGTCTTGCCGCCGGCGTACTGCTCGATCAGGCGGAAGATCAGTTCGCCCTCGCGGCCCGCGTCGCAGGCGTTCACGAGCTGGGTCACGTCCTTGCGCTTGGCCTGCTTGACCACCGCGTTGAGGCGGGTCTTGGTCTTGTCCACCGGCTTGAGGTCGAAGTGCGGCGGGATCACCGGCAGGTTGGCGAAGCTCCACTTGCCGCGCTTGACGTCGAACTCCTCGGGCGCCTGGATTTCCACCAGGTGGCCGACGGCGCTGGTCACGACGTACTGGTCGTTCTCGAAGTGCTCGTCGTGTTTGTCGAACTTGCCGGCCACCGGCGTGAGCGCACGCACGATGTCCTGCGCCACCGACGGTTTTTCTGCAATAACCAATGTCTTCGTCATCTGTGCTCTCTCAACTGTTTCGCCAAGCCGGCTCGCGGGCCATGCGCGCAGTGCCATGGGCTCTCTCTATACTCGGCGGCTTCTCGCGTGCGCACACGCGCACGCGCATGTGTGCATATTCAAACTAACAGACTTCGGCGATGCCTTCCAAATCCCCACTTTCCAACGCCCGCCGAATTCAGACGCGGCGTTCCTCCGTCCATGGCAACGGCGTGTTCGCGGTGCAGGACCTGGCCGAAGGCGAGCGGATCATCGAGTACAAGGGCGAGATCATCACGTGGAAGGAGGCGCTGCGCCGCCATCCGCACGATCCGGCCCAGCCGAATCACACTTTCTACTTCCATATCGATGACGGGCGCGTGATCGACGGCAACGTCGACGGCAATGCGGCCCGCTGGATCAACCACTCGTGCGAGCCCAACTGCGAGGCCGACGAGGTCGATGGGCGCGTCTACATCAAGGCGCTGCGCAACATCGCGGCCGGCGAGGAACTCAACTACGACTACGGCCTGATCATCGACGAGCCGTACACCGAGAAGCTGCTGTCCGAGTTCCCGTGCTACTGCGGCTCCGAGCAATGCCGCGGCACGCTGCTCACGCCGAAGGACGACGAGGAAGAGGACAAGAAGAAAAAGAAGAAGGCGAAGAAGAAGGAAGCGAAGAAGGCCGAGAAGGAGAAGGCCGAGAAGAAGGCTGACAAGAAGGCCGAGAAAAAGTCCGAAAAGAAAGCCGAAAAGAAGGCGGACAAGAAGGACGGCAAGAAGAAGAAGGACAAGGAACCGAAGGCCGACAAGCCGGCCAAGGCGAAGAAGGCCGAGACGGTCGCCGAGGCGGCCCCCGCCGCGGCCGGCAACGGCGGGCTCTGAACATGGCCGCCGGCGGCAGCGCCCTGCAGTGGCACGAGGAGCGGATCGCCGCGGCGCTCGCCCCCCTGCTGCCGGGCTTCGCGGCCGAGGTGGTCGGCG
>NZ_JBZAYE010000265.1:0-9452 GCF_058244205.1 Variovorax sp. 20P10.2.4 | reverse complement strand
CCGCTGCTTTCGAGGAATCGTCTGCGTTCCATTGGGTTGTCTCCAGGTTCGAAGGTCATGAAAAAAGGGATTCAGCGCAGCGGCGACCAGTCGGCCGGCCGCAGCACCAGGCCGGTGTGCGTGCGTTCGTGCTGTTGCGCGGTGCGGGCCCAGTCGGCCCAGCCGGGCACCGAGTTGGGCCGCGCCTGCAATGCCGCGAGCGCGGCGAAGTCGTCGAAGGCCCACAGCACGAGCGCCTCGCTGCCGTTGCGCAGCGCGGTCTCGTAGGCGCCGAAGAGGCGCGGCGCGCCAGGGCCCTCGATGCGCGCGGCGGCCTCGCCGAGCCGCGCGAGGTAGTCGGATGCGCCGCCGGCCTCGAGGCCGATGGTCTGCTGCAGCACCACCGGCGCGCGCACGCCCTCGGCCAGCAGCCGCGCGCGGTCGATGCTGTAGTCGGCCGCCACCAGCACCCGGTCGAAGCCGCCTGTGCGCTCGCCGTAGAAGCGCTCGAGCGGTTCGTGGAACAGGTCGGGCGTGGCGTCGAAATGGCGCCCGAAGCCCTCCCAGCCGCCCTGCATCTCCCAGAAGGTCACGATCTCGGGCCAGCGCCCGGTGAGGAACACCGGCACCCAGGCCGCCATGCAGCCGTTGCTGGCCGAACCGCGCGCATTGCCCTCGGTGCGCACCAGGCGGCCCAGGGTCTCGAGGTAGCGGGTGTGGGCGCCGGGCTGGCGCACGGGGTCGAGGATTTCGTGGAAATAGAGGCGCTGCATAAGACGGCGAGGTGTTTCGATGCTTGAACGCGAGGTGGCCTGGAATCGGTGTTTGTTCATGTATATGAACTGTTCCAGAATATAAACAAGCAACCCGCGGCTGTCAAACACCCGGCGCGTCGATCGGTGGGACGCGGGCCGCGCGCTTCCTAGAATCGGCGCACCTCACAGCACAGGCACCCATGGACGCAGCAGACAGCAAGCCCCCCGAATCGGCCGCCGTGAAGTCGGCGGACCGGGTGCTCGACATCCTTCAGCTCCTCGCGCGCCAGGGCGGGGCGCTGACCCATCACGAGATCGGCATCGCGCTCGGCATCCCCAAGAGCAGCCTCACGCACCTGCTGCGCAACCTGGTGGCGCGCGAGTTCCTCGGCTTCGACGGCGCGCAGAGCACCTATGCGCTGGGCCCGGCCGTGTTCGAGCTGGTGCGCGGCAGCGGCCTGCGCGAACGGCTGATGGCGCAGGCCCGGCCCATCGTCGACTGGCTCGCGCGCACCGCGGGCGAGGCCACCTCGTTCTCGGTGCTGCGCGGCGACGAGGTCGAGCGCGCCTGCGTGGCCGAGTCGCGCGCGCCGCTGTCCTACCGCATGGCGGTGGGCGACAGCTTCCCTCTCTACTCGACCTCGGCCGGCAAGGCGATCCTCGCGGCCATGCCCGCGGCGCGGCGCCAGGCCTACCTCAAGAACGTGCGGCTGCAGGCCCAGACGCCCGCCACCGCCACCACGCTCGCGGTGCTCAAGCGCCAGCTCGAGGAGGTCGGCGAAAGCGGCATCGCCTATTCGCGCGGCGAGCACACGCCGGGCGTGGTGGGCATCGCCATCGCCATCGATTCGGGTGACCCGGCCGCGCCCGCGGCCTTCAACATCGTGGTGCCAGACGTGCGCTACACGCCGGAGTTCGATGCGCGCTGCGTCGAGCTGCTGGGCCAGGCGCGCGAGCGCTTCCACGCGGCGTCGCCCGTGCGCTGAGATGAAATACCAACAGCCGGACGCAGAGGACGCGAAGGTTTCGCAAAGGGCGCGAAAGAGAAATTCAAAATTTTTCTTGCCTTCCTTTCGCGTCCTTCGCGCAACCTTCGCGTCCTTTGCGTCCGGAAGTCCGCTCCCGTATTCGGCGTCATCCTTCCTTTCATGCGGAGTGTGCGACGTACAACGCGATCGTCCATCGACATGACCATGGCCCGTTTTCTCCACCGCATCGCCGCACTGCTGTGCGCCTGCACGCTGTCGCTGGGCGCCCAGGCCCAGGACTGGCCCGTGAAGCCCGTGCGCATCGTCGTGCCCGCGCCCGCGGGCAGCTCGCTCGACCTGATCGCGCGCACCCTGGCCGACCGCCTGCGCACCGTGTGGAAGCAGCCGGTGGTGGTCGAGACCAGGGCCGGCGCCGGCGGGCTGATCGGCATGGACGCGGTGGCGAAGGCGCCGCCCGACGGCCACGTGCTGGGCATCGGCTTCAACGGCCCGATCGCCTTCGGCCCCTACATGTATGCGCGCATGCCGTACGCGCCGGCGCGCGACCTGCTGCCGATCGTGCTGACCACCTCGCAGCCCAACGTGCTCGCGGTGCAGGCGAGCAACCCGGCCAAGACGCTGCCCGAGTTCATCGCCTGGGTGAAGGGGCAGCGCGACCGCTTCAGCTATGCCTCGGTGGGCGCGGGCAGTTCCTCGCACCTCACGATGGAGCTGCTGCGCAGCGTCACGCACATCGAGGCGGTGCACGTGCCCTACGCGGGCTCGCCGCCGGCCGGGCTCTCTCTGGCCTCGGGCGACACGCAGGCGCTGTTCACCGTGGCGCCCGCGCTGCTGCCGCTGATCCAGGGCCAGCGCGTGAAGCTGATCGCGATCACCAGCGCGCAGCGCTTCGAGCTCATGAAGGAGCTGCCGACGGTCGCCGAATCGGGCTACCCGGGCTTCGAGTCGCTGGCCTGGAACGGCCTGTTCGCGCCCGCCGGCACGCCGGGCGAAGTGGTGCGCCGCATCAATGCCGACGTCAACGCCGTGCTGCGCGATCCCGCCGTGCGCGAGCTGCTCGCCAACCAGGGGCTGGCCGTGGGCGGCGGCTCGCCCGAGGAATTCAGGACCTTCATCGACAGCGAAGGCCGCAAGTGGGGCGCGATCATCGCCAAGGTCGGCATCCGGCTCGACCAATGATGGCGGCCCCCGATCCGTTTCCCATCGCATCACGAACAACGAACAAAGAGGAGTGCCCCATGGCCGATTTTCCGCAGGACATCTACACCGAACCCGAGCCCGATCCGCACACGCTCGCCAACCTCGGCCCGCTGACCGGCCTGGCCGGCATCTGGATGGGCACCATGGGCCACGACGTGAGCCCGAAGGAGGACGGCCCCGAGGCCGAGGCCTTCATCGAGCATGCCGAGTTCCAGCCGATCGACGCGCAGACCAACGGTCCGCAGATCTTCTACGGCCTGCGCTACCACCTGCGCATCGTGAAGCCCGACGACGTCGAGACCTTCCACGACCAGGTCGGCTACTGGCTCTGGGAGCCCGCCACCGGCGCGCTGGTGCAGACGCTGTCGATCCCGCGCGGCCTCACGGCCATGGCCACCGGCCAGGCCGCGCCCGACGCGCGCAGCTTCCGCCTCGAGGCCGTGCGCGGCGGCGACACCAACGGCATCGTCGCCAACCCCTTCCTCGAGCATGCGTTCAAGACCCTGCGCTACACCATCGACGTGACGCTGCACGACGACGGCAGCTGGTCGTACGAGCAGACCACGCTGCTCGACGTGCGCGGCAAGCCCGAGCCTTTTGCGCACACCGACCGCAACACGCTGCGCAAGATCGGCGAGCCCACGCCGAACCCGACCGCGCAGGCGGCGCTGGCCGAGGCCGCGGGATCGGTGGCTTCGGCGGTCGCTGCTGCCGAAGCAGGGGACACGATGATTCCGATTCCGCCCGCCGACGACAGCGTGAAGCCCGCGGTGCCGGGCGTGCCCGACGCGCTGGCCTGAATCGGCTAAGCCGTCGGCATCCGCTCGAAGGCCTGCAGCGCGGGATCGAGCGCATCCCACGCCAGCCCGCGCACGCGGTAGGTGAGCACCTGCGGCGCGAAGCGTTCGGGCTCGTCGAGGCTGCCCGCATGCACCGCGATCAGCTCGGGCATGCCCGAGAAGCGCACGAACAGCGGCGTGCCGCAGACCGGGCAGAAGGCATGGCTTTTCTGCCGGCCGCTGTCGGCGGCGATCTCCCATTCGGAGGCCTCGCCGGTGATCGCCATGTCGGCGCGCGCGGGAAAGGTCAGGTACGAACCATGCCCGGTGCCGCTGCGCCGCCGGCAGTCGCTGCACTGGCAATGGTTCTGGAAGATCGGCGCATGCGGCGTGCTGTAGCGGATCGCGCCGCAGGCGCAACCGCCGGTGTAGGGCTGGGTCATGGCGCTTCTCCGGGTGCGTGGCCTCAGGCCGCCTTGGGCTTCGCGAAGACGTCGATGCCCTCGCCGGTCTCGAGCAGCGACTTGAGGCTCGACAGCACGATCGGCCAGCCCTGCTGGATGCCCTTGGCCATGCCGCTGCCGGCCTCGAGCTCGTCATGCGTGACGGTGAGCCGCACCATGTCCTCGTACGGCACGATGTCGAAGGCCACGCGGCTGTAGGCCTGGGGATCGGCCGCCTGCGAGGCGCCGGCCCAGGTGATGACCAGCCGCGTCGGCGGCGCGATCTCGACCACCTGGCCCACCAGCTCGACCGGGCGCTCGTCGTTGGCGCGTACGTGCTGCCACGGCGAGCCGGGTTTCCAGTCGGAGACGTTCTCGTGGCCCCAGTAGCGCCGCGCGATCTCGGGCCGGGTGATGGCCTCGAACACCTTCTCGGGCGTCGAGCGGATGTAGGTCACGTAGACATAGCTGATCTTCTCTGGCTTCATCGTCACTCTCCTTCGAGTTCCTTCTTGAGGTCGTGCAGCAGCGTGAGCCGCTGATGTTCGAACTTGCGCACCCAACGCTCGTAGACCTCGTGCAGCGGCACCGGGTTGATGAAGTGCAGCTTCTCGCGGCCGCGCCAGACCGTGGTCACCAGGTTGGCCGCCTCGAGCAGCCCGATGTGCTGCGTGACCGATTGCCGCGCCATGTCCAGGTGCTCGCAGAGCTCGCCGAGCGTCTGCCCGTTGTGGTCGTGCAGCAGATCGAGCAGCTTCCTGCGGGTCGGGTCGCCCAGTGCCTTGAAAACCTTGTCAGCGTCCATTCGTCGTTGTTCGTGCGTGAGCGGATGATATGCAGGTAAATGCCTGCATGTCAAGCCGGCCCGTGCCGCGACGATGGCCAAGGGGTTGTCTCAGGAGAGCGCCGCTTCCACGTCCGCGTGGAACTTCGCCGAGCAGCACTCGGTCGCGCCGAGGTACAGCGAGGCCTGCGCGCCGCTCGCGAGCGTGGACTGCACCGACACGCCGAGCGCGAAGTCCTCGGCCAGCGCGCCCCAGTACGAGTCGAGGTTGCGGCGCCAGTGCCGCTGCGCCTTCTCGCTCGCGGGCGGCTCGGGGATCAGCATGGTCGCGATCACGCGCGAGCGCTCGGGGGCCTCGGGCAGCACGGTGAAGGCGTTCGCATGGTCGCCCTCGTGCAGGATGAAGGTGGCCGGAAAGAAGTAGTAGATGACGTTCGAATGCGGCCCGAGCTGCCACTGGTCCTCGGGCAACTCGCGCAGCCGCTCGATGCCGCGCTTGGGCAGGAAGAGGCGCTGGTGCGCGCCCTCGTGGTCGGCGATCAGCAAGTTGTCGTGGAACAGGCCCGCGATGCTGTCGCGGTGCGCGTACTGGAAGTGGTAGGTCTCGAGGTTGGCCTCGAACGGGATCTTCCAGTTGGCGGCGTTCGCGAACTCGCGCTGGTCGAACGGCACCCAGCGGTCGTAGCCCCAGTGGCGCAGGTCGGCGCCGAAGCGGCCGAGCCAGCCTTCCATGTCGATGCGCGCATCGTCCTCGCCATCGGCCACGCGCGGAATCGCCCAGACGAAACCCAGCGCCTCGGCCACCGGCGCGCGCGCGAGCTGGCAGTCGGCAGCCGGCGCATGCGGAAAATCGGCCTCGCCGGGCCGTCCGCGCAGGCTGCCGTCGAGCCCGTAGGTCCAGCTGTGGTACGGGCACACGAACACGCGCTGGTTCGACGCGCCGGCCGGCCGCAGCCGCGCGCCGCGATGGCGGCAGGCATTGACGAAGCCGCGCAGCTCGCCCTCGCGCGTGCGCACCAGCAACAGCGGCATGCCGGCCGCGTCGATGGCCAGCGTGTCGCCGGGCCGTGCGAGCGCGGCCGAGGGGCACAGCGCCAGCGGATGGCGACGGAAGATGCGCTCGACCTCGCGCGCATGGCGTTCGGGGTCGAGGTAGCGCGACACCGGGCTCAGCGAGGGTTCGCCGCGCTCGGTGCCGCCGCTGGCGATCAATGCCAGCGCGCGCCGGATCAGCGCCTTCTGTTCGTCATGCTGCATGCGCCTGTGCCATCGATGCGGCCTCCACGGGTGGGGGCTTCATTGTGGCCAGCGGTGGGCGGTTCGGCTTGTCTCAACTGGTCGAGGCTTCGTCGAATCCCTCGAAGCGCGCGAAGTCCTCGACCGTTCGCCGCGGCATCGCCATCCGGTTGACCTCGGCCGACGGCTCGCCCCAGCCCATCGACATGCCGCAGGCCGTGACCTCCTCGGGTGGCATGCCCAGCCGCGCCGCGATCAACGCATGGAAGGGCGCGAACGACACCTGCGGGCAGGTGTCGATGCCGCGCGCCTTGGCCGCGATCATCACGTTCTGCACGAACAGGCCGAGATCGAGCCAGCTGTGGCGCGCGAGCCGCGCATCGATGCCGAAGATCAGACCGACCGGCGCGCCGAAGAAGCCGTAGTTGCGCCGCGTCTGCCGCGCGCGGGCCGCGGCGTCCGCGCGGTCGATGCCCAGCGCGCCGTAGTAGCACGCCGCGAAGGCCGACTGGTGCTCGCAGAAGGGACCGGGCAGCGGATCGGGAAAGTGCGAGGGCGCCTCGAAATCGCCCGCCACGAAGGCCGCGTCGAGCGCATCGCCGAGCGCCTTCAGCGGCGCGCCGGCCAGCACGTGCACGCGCCAGGGCTGGGTGTTCGAATTGCTCGGCGCCGTGGCCGCCACCTGCAGGATCTCGCGCACCAGCGCCTGCGGCAGCGGCCGCGGCGCAAAGGCGCGCACCGAGCGGCGTGCGCGCAGAACCGCGTCGACATGGCGTGCGCTGTCGGTGGGAGCGTCGGCCCGCTGCATCGCTCAGTCCCGTGGCGCCGGGTGGTAGGCGATGCGCCCCGCCGGCAGGAAGAACAGCGCGATCACCGCGCCGCCGCGCGCCTCGGGGTAATGGTGGCTGCCCGGCGCGGGCGCGGTCCAGCCGGCTTCGCACCAGCCGTTGGGCCCGTTGAGCGCGGCGCCGTCGTTGAGCGGCACCACCATGTTGAACTCGCCGTAGGGATGGGCGTGGTACTGCCCGCGGTAGGCGTGGCCCGGGTTGCCCTGCGTGTTGCCGGTGCTGTCCATGTAGACGGCCGTGATGCTGAAGCCCAAGGTGCGCTCCGAGGGCTCGGCGATGCGGCTGCGGCGGTAGACCGGGCCGTCGAGCTCGACGTTGGCGGCCCAGCCGTCGCGCACGCCTTGCTTCACCAGCCGCGCGAGCGACTGGTAGAGCGCGCTGTCGGGGCCATGGGTGCGGTTGAGCCACTGCTCGACCTCGGTGCCCGTGGTCATGTCCTTGATCTCCTCGAGGAAGGGAAGGCTTCGCTCGATCAGTTCCTCGCGGTCGGTGTGTGTCGTGCTCATGTCTCTGCTCGTGGGGGTTGAAAGCTTCATTCGTCCGAGCGGAAGCCCGAGGCCCGCACCACGGGTCCCCAGGTTTCGCGCTCGCGCCGGATCTGGCGTGCGTAGTCGTCGGGCGCCAGCGTGTGGACCTCGAGCCCGACCTGGTCGAAGGCCGCGCGCAGGCCCGGGTCCTTGCTGGCCACCACCATCGCCTCGTGCAGCGCGCGCACGCCGGCCTCGGGCGTGCCGGGCGGAGCGAATACGCCGTAGTTCTCGGCGCCGCGGATCTGCGCGAAGCCCTGCTCGGCGAAGGTGGGCACGGCCGGCATGAAGCGCGAACGCTGTTCGCCGCTCACGGCGAGGATGCGCAGCTTGCCCGACTGCAGATAGGGCAGGAAGTCGGCCACGAAGCCGAGGTAGGCCGGGATCTGGCCGCCCAGCAGGTCCTGCATCGCGGGCGCAGAGCCGCGGTAGCCGACGTGCTGCAGCTTGAGCCCGCCGGCTTCCGACAGCTGCCAGCCGAGGAAGTGCGCGACCGATCCCGCGGCCGGCGAGGCGTAGCTCGCGCCGGTGGGCGTGGCGCGCACCCAGGCCAGGTAGTCCTGCAGGCTCTTCACCGAAGCCGGCACCGCGCTGCTGACCGCCAGCGCGCAGGTCGCGATCACCAGCGGCGAGACCGGCACGAAGTCGGTGGCCGGGTCGTAAGCCAGCTTGCTGTAGACATGCGGGTAGATCGTGAGCGCCGAGGCCTGCGTGCACAGCAGCACGCTCGCATCGGGCTTCTCGCGCTTGAGCTGGCCGCTCGCGATGCGCCCCGCCGCGCCCGCGCGGTTGTCGACGATGTAGTGCCGGCCCTGCTTGCGCCAGGCCTCGGCGAGCTGCCGCGCCGTGGTGTCGAGCGTGCCGCCGGCCGGGTAGCCGACCAGCAGCTTGCCCGGGCTGCCCTGCGACTGCGCGAAGGCGCGCGGCAGCCAGCCGGCGGCCGGAAGGGCGAGCGCGGCCTGTGTGAAGCGGCGGCGTGTGAGTGCGTTCATGGCGGGCCTCGTGGTGTGAAGTGGCCGAATGATCGGCCGGCCCCGAATTGAATGGAACTGGCGCTTTTGCAAGCGCAGAATGCACGGCATTCAACTCACGAAGAAGCGCGCCATGAGCATCGGACGCATGGACCTCAACCTGCTGAAGGTCTTCGACGCGGTCTTCGAGGACCGCAACCTGATCCTGGCCGGCCGCCGGCTCAACCTCAGCCAGTCGGCCGTGAGCCATGCGCTCACGCGGCTGCGCGAGCTGGTGGGCGACGAGCTGTTCGTGCGCACCGGCAAGGGCATGCAGCCCACCGGCCGCGCGAGCGCGATGGCGCCCGCGCTGCGCGACGCGCTGCGCCGCATCGAGGCCACGCTCGGCGTCGAGCCTTTCGAGCCCGCGCTGTCGTCGCGCCGCTTCACGATCGCGGCCAACGACCACATCACGGCGGTCATCGTCGCCGGCCTCACGCGCGCGCTGCAGCAGGCCGCGCCCGGCGTCGACCTGGTGATCCGGCCCTCGACCCGGCTCGACCTCGCCGAGCAGATCGACCTGGGCCGCATCGACCTTGCCATCGGCACCTTCTCGCAGGTGCCGGCGCGGCTCAATGCGCGCACGCTGCTGTCGCAGGGCGAGGTGATCCTGATGCGCAAGGGCCATCCGGCGGCCAGGCGCAAGCTCGCGGTGCGCGACCTCGCGAAGTACGCGCTGGTCACCACCTCGCTCGGCGGGCAGGAGGAGGGCGCCGTCGACGGCTTCATCCTCGAGCGCGGCCTCGCGCGCCAGTCCGAGATGTTCGACCGCTCCGCGCTCGCCGAGGCCCTGGCCGCGATCGGCCAGGCGCCGCGCCTGCGCGTGACCGTGCCGCATTCGCTGGCCATTCCCGCGCTGCTGCGCGAGAGCGACATGCTGTCGATCGTGCCGGCCTCGCTCG
>NZ_JBZAYE010000264.1:0-9452 GCF_058244205.1 Variovorax sp. 20P10.2.4 | reverse complement strand
GCGCCGACATCGGCCTGCCGCTGGTGCAGCAGGCGCTGGCCGAGGCGGTCGCGGCCACCGGCAAGCCGATCGTGATACTGCTGAGCAACGGCCGCGCGATGGCGCTGCCGCCGGTGGTGCGCGATGCGCGCGCGATCCTCGTGACCTGGTTCCTCGGCGTGCAGACCGGCCACGCGATCGCCGACGTGCTGTTCGGCGACTTCAATCCCTCGGGGCGGCTGCCGGTGAGCTTTCCGCAGACGGCGGGACAGGTGCCCTACTACTACGCCCACAAGCGCACCGGCCGGCCGCTGCCGCCCGATGCGCCCGGCACCGCCTTCAAGACGCGCTACATCGAGGCCAGCAACGAGGCCCTTTATCCCTTCGGCTTCGGCCTGGGCTTCGCGCCGGTGCGCTACGACGGCGTCGCGCTCGACAGCGAGCAGTTGCCGATGACGGACGGCACGCTGCGCGTGCGCGCCACCGTCACCAACACCGGCCAGCGCGAGGCCGAGGAGGTGGTGCAGCTCTACATCGCGCAGCGCACCGCGAGCGTGACGCGGCCGGTGCGCGAGCTCAAGGACTTCCGCAAGCTGCGCATCGCGCCCGGCGCCTCGGTGCAGGTCGAGTTCGCGCTGCGCGCGGCCGACCTGGCCTTCATCGGCCGCGACCTGCGGCCCACCGTGGAGCCCGGCGACTTCGACCTGTGGGTGTCGCCCTCGGCCGTGGGCGGGCTGCACGCGCGCTTCGCGCTGGTTCGCTGAAGTGCGCTGAAGCTCAGCCGCGCGGCGGCAGGAACGACAGGTCCACGTGGTAGCGCTTCGGATTCGCGGGATCGACGTAGACCGCGATCCGGCGCCCGCTCAGGTGCCGCGTGGGATCGAACCAGATGTTGGCGCTGCGGAACTGCCGCAGCTCGCGCCCGAAGCCGGCGCGCGCCTCGACGATGGCGCGGTAGGGATGCCGGCCGTTGACCTGGAACGAGGTGTTGAGCTCGACCTCGCGCAGCTCGGCATCGATGCGCTGGCCGTGCTGCAGCAGCCAGGCCGCGCGCTTCGCGTTGCGCTCGCCGACGAACAGGATGCCGCCGCCCACGCCCGTGAACATCAGGCCCAGCAGCGTGAGCAGCCACTTGGCCTCGTTGGGCACCACGATCGCGATGAGCAGCAGGCCCAGGCCGACGGCGATGAAGATCCACTTGAGCAGCGTCAGCGACGTGTTGTGCATGAGGGATGCGGCGGGTTGCGAAGGGCCGCTGCGTTATAGCAGAGCCCTCCGCCCGCCGGCACACCCTCAGTCGAACACGCCGGTCAACGCCACGCGCGTCACCACGCCCGAGCTGCTCGCGCCCACGCCGAGCGTGACGCTGTAGCGCCCGTCCTGCGAGGTGTGGCGCAGCGAGCCGCCGATCGCGCTCTCGCTGCGGTAGTTGCCCAGGCCCACCGCGTAGCTAATCTTGCCGGGCACCATCGGCGCGGCCTCCATCGCGGCCACGCTGGCGATGCCGGCGTAGGCACGGCGGGCCGTGTCGTCGATCTGGCTCTGCAGGCGGGCGGCCGTGAGGTCGGTGTAGGCCTTGCCGACCGGCAGGCCCTGCGCGGCCACGGTGTCGGTGTAGGCATTGGCCTGGCTCACGCCCTCCTTCACCATGCCCTGCACCTGGCCGACGTTGGTGGCGTCGGTGGGCGCGCTGCCCGGCGCCACGCCGGTGATCTGGCGGTTGCCCAGCGCCACCTCGCCCATCGACGACTGCACGCCGGCCATGCCGATGGCGGTGTAGTTGTTGAGCGCGCCGCGCGTGGTCGCGCTGCCGGCGCCGAGCGCCACGCTGTTCGCATGGTTCACCACGGCGCCGTTGCCGATCGCCACGCCCGAGTCCTCGAAGGCCTGCGCATTGGTGCCGATGGCCAGCGAGTTGTCGGCACTGGCGCGCGCGCCGGCGCCGATCGAGGCGGTCTGGTTCGCGCTCACGTAGGCGCCCGAGCCCGAGCCGATCGCGATGTTGTCGTTGCCGCGCACGTGCTGGCCCGCGCTGTTGCCCTGCGCGAGGTTCGAGTTGCCGCTGACCGCCTGGCCCGCCATCGTGCCCGAGGACACGTTGTTGCTGCCCTGCACGCCACCGCCCGCGGCCTGGCCGGTGGCGATGTTGTTGTTGCCCGAGACGCCCGCGCCGGCCTGCATGCCCGAGGCCTGGTTGCCCACGCCCGTGACGCCCGCGCCCGAGCCCTGGCCCATCGACAGGTTGTTGCTGCCGTTGACGTTGTTGCCCGCGCCCGTGCCGTAGGCCTGGTTGCCGTTGCCCTTGACGTTGCTGCCGGCACCGGTGCCGTAGGCCTCGTTGTCGTTGCCGGTCACGTTCTGGCCGGCGTTCTGGCCCGTGGCGTCGTTGCGGCTGCCGGTCACGTTCGAGCCGGCCGCGTAGCCGGTCGAGTTGTTGTAGTCGCCGGTCACGTTCTGGCCCGAGCTGCGACCCATGGTCTGGTTCCAGCCGCCGTTGACGTTGGTGCCCGCGTAGTAGCCGATCGCCTGGTTGGCGTTCTTGCCCGACACGTTGCTGCCCGCGCCCTCGCCGATGGCCAGGTTCCAGTTGGTGCCGACGTTGTTGCCCGCGCCCTCGCCGAGCGACACGTTGTTGCTGCCCGTCACGTTGCTGCCGGCATTGGTGCCGATGCCCGTGTTGTCGCTGCCCGTGACCTTGTTGCCGGCACCGTTGCCCATGGCGTTGTTGTTGCTGCCGGTCACGGTCATGCCGGCATTGGTGCCGGTGGCGTTGTTGTCGCTGCCGGTCACGCCGCTGCCGGCGTGGAAGCCGGTGGCGTTGTTGTGGTCGCCGGTGACGTTGTCGCCCGCGCTGCGGCCGATCGACTGGTTCCAGCCGCCCTTGACGTTCTGGCCCGACTCGAAGCCGATGCCGACGTTGGCATTGCCGCCCGACACGTTGGTGCCCGCGTTGTTGCCGATCGCGAGGTTCCAGTTGGTGCTGACGTTGTTGCCGGCGCCCAGGCCGATCGAGATGTCGCTGGTGCCGGTGACGTTGTTGCCGGCGCCCTGCCCAATGGCCTGGTTGGTCGGGCCGGTCACGTTGTTGCCGGCGTTCTGGCCGATGGCCTGGTTGCCGCTGCCGTTGACCGTGTTGCCCGCGCCCTCGCCGATCGCCTGGTTGTTGCTGCCGGTGACGCCGGCGCCGGCGTTCTGGCCCACGGCCAGGTTGTCGTCGCCCGTCACCTTGGTGCCGGCCTTGGTGCCGACGGCCGTGTTGTTGCTGCCGCCGACCGTGGTGCCGGCATCGGTGCCGACGCCGAGGTTGGCCTTGGCCGGGTCCCAGACCACCGGCACCGTCTGGGCCAGGGCCGGGCCGCAGATCGCGGCCAGGGCCAGCGACGCGCCGAGCAGGCTCGCGCCGCGCGGCATGCGCTTGTTCTTCTTCATGGTGTTTCTCCTCGTTGGGGTGGAAGCGCGCTCAGGCCTGCAGGTGCATCGCCATCGCGGGGTCGCTCACGGTGGGCTTGCCGGTCTCGACACGGCCCGCGAAGCGGCGCACGGCGTTGCCGGCGGTCACGGTGAAGTCGTACCAGTGGCCGCTGTCCTTGAGCTCCCAGTGCAGCGTGCCCATGTCGCCCTTCGGCGCCTTGAGGGTCCAGGGGCCGTCGGTGCGGTAGGCGTTCGACTGCACGGTCACCTCGCCGTCGATGCTGCCGTTGTTGTGCACCTTCACGTAGACGTCGCCGGCGGCCGGGTCGTAGCAGACCTGGACCTCGGGCCTGAAGGCGGCCGCGTTGAAGGCCATCGCGTCGCCGCTGAAGCTGCGCACGAAGCCGTTGGTGCTGTAGACCCAGAGGTCGTACTTGCCGCCGTCGGTGGCACCGGTGTCCCAGTAGTCCTGCAGCTGCTTGCCGGCTTCCACCGTGTAGCGGCGCGGGATGCGGTCCAGGTGCAGCTTGTCGTAGACGTGGAACACCGCGCCCTGGTCGCCGGTGTTGCTGAAGATCAGCGAGACCAGGCCGCGCGCCTCGACACGCGCGCTGGTGTGCAGCTCGTAGGGCAGCGCGCGCGAGAAGCGCGTGCCGGTCTCCTGGAACAGCGGCGTGGCGGGCACGGGCGCCTTGGTGATGACGCCGGTGTTGCCCAGCGCCTTCTGCGCCGTGTTGATGGCGGGATAGCCGCTGGTGTCGGGCAGCTTGGGCACCACCGGATCGTTCGGGCTGACGAAGTCGAAGCAGCTCGTGAGGTCGCCGCAGACCGCGCGGTGCCAGGGGCTGATGGCGTCGATCGTGATGTCGAAGCGCTTCTCGAGGAAGCGGCCCATCGAGGTGTGGTCGAACACCTGCGAGTTGACCCAGCCGCCCTTGCTCCACGGCGACACCACGTACATCGGCACGCGCGAGCTCAGGCCCCAGGGGCGGATCTTGCCGCTGACGGTGTCGGCGGCGTTGAGGTAGCTGCCCACCGAGGCGTCGAAGTACTCGCCATCGAGCGGCACGGTGGACTTGCCCATCAGGTTGCCGTTGGCGTCGTACGAGGGCACGGCGGGCATCGCCAGGTGGTCGAAGAAGCCGTCGTTCTCGTCGAAGGTCACGAACAGCGCCGTCTTGCTCCAGACCGCGGGATTCGAGGTCAGCGCGCTCAGCACGTCGGAGATGAAGTCGGCCGCGCCGGCCACGCCTTCGCTGCTGCCCGGGTGTTCGGCCAGTGCCTGCGTGGGCAGCACCCACGAGACCTGCGGCAGGGTGTCGTTCATCACGTCCTGCTTGAGCTGGGCCAGGAAGTTGGTGGCGCCGTCGGCCGCGGCGGGACCGCCGGTCAGCCCGTGCTGGTAGACCGGCGAGCCAGGCTGCGCGGTGCGGAAGCTCTGGAACGCCAGGCAGCCGTTCATGGCGCCGGTCCAGTTGTTGTTCATGTTCTGGTAGATGTGCCAGCTGATGCCGTTCTTCTGCAGCACGTCGGGCAGCGTGTCCCACTTGAACGCGTTGTTGACGTACTTGTAGTTGTAGGCGCCCGTGGTCGCGTTCTTCTGGCCCGTGCCGTCGGCTTCCTGCGGGTTGCCCGCGATCCAGTTCGACGGGCTCGGCCAGCAGCGCGAGTTGACCGGTTCCGAATCGGTGTCGGTGCTGTTGATGCCCTTCTTGCGCAGCTCGGGATTGAAGTTGGAACCCGACCAGAACACGATGCGGTTGGGATCGGTGCCGGTGAGGATCGAGCAGTGGTAGCCGTCGCAGATCGTGAAGGCATCGGCCAGCGCGAACTGGAACGGGATGTCCTCGCGCAGGTAGTAGCCCATCGTCACCTGGTTCTTGAACTGGATCCAGCGGTCCATCTTCCCCTGCGCCCAGGCGCCCTGCATGTCGGGGAAGCTGTGCGGCGCGCCCGAACCGATCAGCGCGTTGGCGATCGTGGAGTCGCGGCGGAAGGGCTGGATCTCGGGCGCGCCCGCGGTGGTGTTGGGCTGGAAGAACACCGACTTGCCGTTGGCCAGCGGGATCGGGAATCGGTCGCCGAAGCCGCGCACGCCCTTCAGCGTGCCGAAGTAGTGGTCGAAGCTGCGGTTCTCCTGCATCAGGATCACGATGTGCTTGATGTCCTTGATGGAGCCGGTGTCGACCGCGGCCTCGACCGCCAGGGCCTTGCGGATCACGGGCGGGAGCATGGTGAGGGCCGAGGCCGCGCCGATGGCGCCGGCCGACTTGCGGAAGAAATCGCGACGGGAGGTGGTGTTCATGGGAGGTTCTTTCAACGCAGGGGCGAAGGGAGGTCTGGAGGAAGGCGCGGACTCAGGGCGCGCACTTGAGCGCGGGCTGGGGCGGCGGGTTGTTGCCGTTGCCGTTGTTGCCGTCGCCGGCCGGCGGGGTCTGTCCC
Organism: Variovorax sp. 20P10.2.4; assembly: GCF_058244205.1. NCBI lineage: Bacteria > Pseudomonadati > Pseudomonadota > Betaproteobacteria > Burkholderiales > Comamonadaceae > Variovorax > Variovorax sp. 20P10.2.4. The sequence continues at coordinate 3,620 of NZ_JBZAYE010000264.1, read as the reverse complement.
GGCGGCAGGATCGGCAGGCCACCGCCCCCACCACCGCCACCGCAGGCGGCGAGGCTCAGGCACAGGAGAAGGCCTGCCGCAGCGAGGCCGTACCGGGAAGATGCTGTTTTCATGAGGGTTCCTTTCGAATCGAGGGACGTGGGAGACAAAGGCGCGGCCGAAGCCGCTGCGCGCAACGGACGAGCCGCGCGAGAGTTCGGACAGAAAGCGGGGAATGGGGGCGGGCGCCGCGAACGCGGTGCCCGCGAGGACTCAGGGCTCAGCCATAGCGGCTGCGCAGCCGGGCGGCGATGCGGTCGAGCACCAGCACCGTCAGGAAGATCGCGATCAGGATCGTGCCGACGTGCGCATAGTTGTACATGTCGTAGCGGCCCTTGAGCTCCTGGCCGATGCCGCCCGCGCCGACCAGGCCGACCACGGTGGCCATGCGCACGTTGCGGTCGAGCACGTAGAGCGTGTAGGCGATGAACTGCGGCATCACCTGCGGCAGCACCGCGAAGCGCATCACCTTGAGCTTGTTGGCGCCGATGGCGCGCAGCGCTTCCTGCGGCTTGTCGTCGGCGGTCTCGATGTCCTCGGCGTAGAACTTGCCGAGGAAGCCGGCCGAGTGCAGCGCGAGGGCCAGCACGCCGGCGATCGGGCCGAAGCCGTAGGCCAGCACCAGGAACAGCGCGCTCACCAGCTCGGGCACCGCGCGGAACAGGCCGACCACGCTGCGCGCGAGGCCGTAGGCCAGGCGGTTGGGCGCATAGTTCCTCGCGCTGCACCAGGCCAATGGCGCGCTCAGCACGATCGCGATCAGCGTGGCCCAGACCGCGATCTCGAAGGTCTCGAGCATCTTCACCGCCACGTGCCACAGATAGCCCAGCGGCTCGATCAGCACCTCGCGGCGCTCGACGCGGTCCTCCATCTGCAGGGTCTCGGGGTTCAGCTTGGGCTCGTGCGTCTCGAGGGTCTCGACGCGCGAGAACCAGGGCAGCCGGTTGCGGTCGAAGCCCTCGATGCGCGCGACCTCGGTCTGCTCGGAGATCTGCGGCGGGAACAGCGAGCGCGCGATCGAGCCCAGGCCCGAGAGCACCTGCGAGTTGTCGCGCAGGCCCACTGCGGCGAGCACGCCCTCGCCGGTCAGCGAGAGCATGCGGCCCATCTCCACGCGCTGGCCCGCGAAGAAGCCCACCACGAGCACCAGCAGCAGCACGACCAGCGTGCGGGTGCCGAAGGGCCGCGGCAGGTCCCAGGCCGAGGCCGGGCGCGACGCGCGCGCGGCGGAAGAGGAGGAAGAGATCGTGTTCATTGCGCGAGCTCCAGGGCGCCGGCATGCAGCGGCGGCGTCGCCTCGGGCTCGCCGGCCATCGATGGCCGGGCCGCGGGCACGGACTCGGGCGCGGTGTCGCCGCGGCCGTAGATCGCATCGAAGACCTGCGGCTGGAACATTCGCGGCGCGCCGTCGAACACGACCACGCCGCGACGCAAGGCCACGATGCGGTCGGCGAACTCGCAGGCCAGTTCGATCTGGTGCAGGCTGCACAGCACCGTGGTGCCGCGCTCGCGCGCCTGCCGGCGCAGCAGCGACAGCACGTCGTGGCTGGTCTGCGGATCGAGGCTGGCCACCGGCTCGTCGGCCAGCACCAGCGGCGGATCGAGCATGAAGGCGCGCGCGATGCCCACGCGCTGCTGCTGGCCGCCCGAGAGCTCGCTCACGCGGCGCAGCAGGTGCTCCTCGCCCAGGCCCACCGACTCGACCAGTTCGCAGGCCTTGCGCCGCTGGGCGTCGGTGAACAGGCCGAGCAGCGCGCGCCAGGTGCCCAGGGCCGGCAAGGCGCCGGCGAGCACGTTCTCGGCCACGCTCGAGCGCAGCACCAGGTTGAACTGCTGGTGGATCATGCCGATGCGCGGACGCACGCGTGCCAGCGAGCCCGGTGCGATGCGCACGCCCTCGACCCGCACCGTGCCCTGCGTGGGCACGACCAGGCCGTTGGCGGTGCGCAGCAAGGTCGACTTGCCCGCGCCCGAGGCGCCCAGCACCACGCAGAACTGGCCCGCGGGCACCTCGAGCGAGACGCCGCCGAGCGCGCGCGTGCCGTCGGGGTGGCGCATGGCGACCGATTCGAACTGCAGCATGGGCGTGCTTCCGGCGGCGGACTCTGCGGCGTGCGTGCGATCGCCGGCGATCAACGCTCGGCCGCCTTGGCGAGGATGCGGCCCTTGAGGTCGTCGGTCAGCAGGCCCAGCTTCTCGGCGGCGACGTTGAACTCCTCTTCGGAGAACTTGGTGTCGTAGCCGTCGATCTTGCCGCCGCCGTAGCCGCGGATCATGTCGGGCGTGATGCCGGGGGCCTTGTTCACGGTCTGGAAGGCGTCCTTGAGCTTGGTCTTCAGCGCCTCGGGCAGCTTGGAGTTCAGCGCCAGCGGCGGATAGGGAATGGCCATGCTCTTGGCGATCACCTTGATGGTCTTCGGATCGGCCGCGCCCTGCTTGACCGCCTTCTCGTACGAGTCGAACGAGAGCGAGGCCACGTCGACCTGGTCCTGCACCAGCGCGGCCAGGCTGCTGGCATGGCTGCCGGTCATGCGGATCGCCGACAGGTCCTTGGCGGGGTCCATGCCGGCGTCGAGCAGCATCGCGATCTGGAAGGTGAAGCTCGAGGCCGAGTTCACGTCGCCGAAGGCCACGCGCTTGCCCTTCAGGTCCTTGATCGAGGCGATCGGCGCATTGGCCTTGGCGAACATACCGGCGTAGTAGACCGAGGCGCCCTTCTCCACGCCCACGGCCAGCAGCTGCGCGCAGCCGCGCTTGTGGGCCTGCACGTACGACACCGGGCCGAAGAAGGCGATGTCGGCGAGCTGGTTGCACATGCCCTCGACCACGGCGCCGTAGGACTGGCCGACCTTGAGGTCGAAGTTCAGGCCGGTGCTGCGCGTGATGGCGTTGAACACCGGCGCGTAGTCGGCCTTGGTGCCCGACTCGGTGCCGCCGTCGGCGGGAATCAGCAGCACGCGCAGCGGATGTTCGCGCGAGCCGTCGGCCACGGACTGGGCATGGGACGGGAGGGCCAGCAGCGCGCTGAACGAGACGGCGGCGGCGGCGATGGCCAGGAGTTTCTTCATGATCGGTTCCTTCGGTTCGGGGGCGTTTCTCGGGCGAGTGCCTCGCTCGGTTGCGTTGAACTTTAGAAGTCGAAGATGACAAGCAAATGAAATAAGCTCATTTGAAAATTATCAAACGACTGAGCAATGTTCAATACAATCCCGCCGCACGGCCAGCACCCCCGCTCCCCCGATGGCCCGAACCGGAGATCCATGAAGAACATCGCAACCCAGACCCGGGCGCCGGGAGGCCCCGCGGCAGCGGACCTGGCACCGCTCGCGCAGGCGCGTCACCTGCTGCTCGACCTCGACGGCACGCTGGTGCGCCAGAACGAAGCCATCGACGGCGCGGCCGAACTCCTCGAGCGTTTCGAGGGCCGCTTCGCGATCGTGTCGAACAACTCGACCCACACCGCCCAGGGCCTCGCGCTGCGGCTGCGCCGGCTCGGCCTGCGCGCGCCGCCCGAGCGCATCGTGCTGGCCGGCGAGCTCGCCGTGAGCCCTGTCTCTTCTCCACATCTCCAAGCCCACGAG
>NZ_JBZAYE010000263.1:0-9504 GCF_058244205.1 Variovorax sp. 20P10.2.4 | reverse complement strand
CCCCGGCACCGCCGCCCCCGGCCGCACCCGAGCCCGAGGAAACGCGCGCGCAGGACGGCCGCCAGTTCACGGTCGACGAGACCAAGCTGCCGTTCGCGGCCATCTCGGGCGCGCCCGACACCGACCGCTGGTGGGGCGTGCTCGAGGGCGCGGGCTACCGCGTCGAAGTGCCGAAGAACTGGAACGGCATGCTCGTGATGTACGCGCACGGCTACGGCGGCACGGGCCCGGTGGTGAGCGTCAGCGATCCCACCATCCGCGCGCACCTGATCGGCCAGGGCTATGCCTGGGCCGCGTCGAGCTACACCAAGAACTACTACGACGTGCGCGCCGGCGTCGAGGACACCAACGCGCTCGCGCTGGCCTTCCAGCGCATCGCCTCGCAGAACGGCCGCACGCTCGATGCGCCGCGCAAGACCTACATCGTCGGCCAGTCGCTCGGCGGCCACGTGGCCGCGGCCGCGGTCGACGCCGAGGCGACGGAAACGGCCAACCACAAGGTGCGCTATGCGGGCGCGGTGCCGATGTGCGGCGTGCTCGGCGACACCGAGCTCTACAACTACTTCGGCGCCTCGCAGATCGCGGCGCAGCAGCTGGCGGGCCTGCCCGTCAACGGCTGGCCCGTGAGCAACTGGAACGACCTGCTGCCCACGGTGCGCGCCGCGCTGTTCACGAGATTCCCGAGCGCGACGACCGCGCAGGGCGAGAAGTACAAGGCCATCGTCAAGAACCTCACGGGCGGCGAGCGCCCGATGTTCGACGCCGGCTTCGCGGGCAGCATGAACGCCACCGTGTGGGGCACCTTCGGCCGCGACGGCACCATCAACGGCATCCTCAACCGCGACGGCTACGACACCACCGGCATCGTCTACCAGCTCGACAACGACCCGGCGCAGAACGCCGAGGAGATCACCTTCAACCAGGGCGCCTACCGGCTGCATGCCGACCCCGAGGCCAACCGGCTGCGGCGCGACGGCCTGCGCTGGTTCCCCAAGTCCAATGCGCGCATCGACGTGCCGGTGGTGACCATCCACACGCTGGGCGACGTCTACGTGCCGTTCAGCATGGAGCAGATCTACAAGCGCCGCGCCGATGCGCTGGGCACCTCGAAGTGGCTCGTGCAGCGCGCGATCCGCGGCATCAGCCACTGCGACTTCACGACCGAGGAGCAGACCCAGGCCTTCGACGCGATGACGAACTGGGAGCAGAACGGCGTGAAGCCGGCCGGCGACGAGGTGCTCGACGCCGCGACCGTGGCGCGCGCCGACTACGGCTGCAAGTTCTCCTCGGCCAGCCGCGGCGGCTGTCCCGCGCCCTGACGGCGCCGGTGCGGCCCGTCCCGTTCGCGGGGCGGCCGCACCGCCCTTCCCGTTTTCTTCGTTCGCACGTCCTGCCATGAAACAACCCACCCTCACCCGCCGTGCGCTGCACGCCCTGCTGCTGGCCGCCGGCCTCGCCGCCGCTCCCGCCTTCGCGCAGTCCGATGCCTTTCCGGTGCGGCCGATCCGCGTGCTGATCGGCTTCACCGCCGGCGGCTCGACCGACGTGCCCTTCCGCGTGCTGGCCGAGAACGCCTCGAAGATCCTGGGCCAGCCGGTCATCATCGAGAACAAGCCCGGTGCCGGCGGCGTGCTGCCCGCGCAGACCATGCAGGCCACCGCGCCCGACGGCTACACGCTCGCGCAGGTGCCGCTGCCGGTGTTCCGCCTGCCCTACACCACCAAGCTCAACTGGGACCCGGCCAACGACCTGAGCTACGTGATCGGCCTCGCCGGCTATTCCTTCGGCCTGGTGGTGCCCGCCGATTCGCCGATCAAGTCGATGCGCGAGTACCTCGCCTATGCCAAGGCCAACCCGGGCCGCCTGAGCTACGGCACGCCGGGCGCGCTCACCACGCTGCACCTGACGATGGAAGCGATCGCGATCCAGGCCGGCGTGGAGTTCAATCACGTGCCCTACAAGGGCAATTCCGAATCGCTGCAGGCGGTGCTCGGCGGCCACGTGATGTCGGTGGCCGACACGCCGGGCTGGGGCCCCTATGTCGACCAGGGCAAGCTGCGGCTGCTGTCGACCTGGGGCGAGCAGCGCTCGAAGAAGTACCCGAACGCGCCCACGCTCAAGGAGTCGGGCATCGACATGGTGCAGGCCTCGCCCTTCGGCCTGGTGCTGCCCAAGGGCGCGAACCCGAAGGTGGTCGCGATCCTGCACGACGCCTTCAAGAAGGCGATGGAGATGCCCAACTACCAGGAGTCGCTCGCCAAGTTCGACATGGAGACCTTCTACATGGACAGCGCGGCCTACAAGCAGTACGCAGTGCGCACCATGAAGACCGAGAAGGCCGTGATCGACAAGCTGGGCCTGGGCACGGCGGGCGCCGCCAAGTAGGCGGCCGCCCGCCGGGGCTCAGAACAGGTTGCCGACGTTGAACAGCGTCAGCAGCCCCAGCACGCCGAAGATGACGGCGGCCACGCCGTGCACCAGCCGCATCGAGACCTTGGCCGCGATCTTCTCGCCGAGGAAGACCGCGGGCGCGTCGGCCAGCATCATGCCCAGCGTGGTGCCGATCACGACCTGCACCACGTCGGGATAGCGCGCGGCCAGCGCCACGGTCGCGATCTGCGTCTTGTCGCCCATCTCCGCGAGGAAGAAGGTGATGACCGTGGTGCCGAAGGCACCGAAGCGGCTCTTCGTCTTCGCCGCGTCGTCGTCGATCTTGTCGGGGATCAGCATCCACGCGGCCATGGCCAGGAACGAGGCGCCGATCACCCAGCGCAGGATGTTCGGCCCCATGGCCTGGGCCACCCAGCCGCCGAGCGCGCCCGCGGCCGCGTGGTTGACGACGGTGGCGGTGAAGATGCCCGCGACGATCTGCCAGGGTTTGCGAAAGGTCGCGGCCAGGATGATCGCGAGCAGCTGGGTCTTGTCGCCCATTTCCCCGAGCGCGACCACGCCCGTGGATACGAGTAAGGCTTCCATGATGAAAAGAGAACTCCCTGGGCCAGCGACGCGAAGACCACGCCACTTCCCGGCCCATACCGAGGTGACGTGGTCAAAGGTCTTGCCAGGCTCTAAAGCTGCTCGCGCCATGGCCGAAGGCCAAGTGTGTTGACGCGGGCTCCTGCGTTGCGCAGGTCAGCTACTCCCCAATGACTGAGGCCGCGATCTTAGGGGCGAGCGTCGAATCGCCCTCGTCTTTTCGACGAATGTCCCCGTGTCGAGAGCGAGTTGCATTACCGGGCATGCGCGCTCAGGGCGCGAGCGTGAGCTTGAGGATCTGGTTGCCGTGGTTCGCGCCCACGTAGACGGTGCCGTCGGCGGCCACCGCCACGCCGATCGGGAAGTTGAAGGCGATCGGCGCGCCGGTGCCGTCCTGCAGGGTGCTGATCTCGCCCGCGGGCGTGACCACGCGCGCCACGCCATCCCAGGCGTGGGTCAGGAACACGTTGTCGTGCCCATCCACCGCCACGCCGTACGAATAGCCGAGCTTGGCCGGCGTGGCCACCGTTCCGTCGACCACGCCCGCGCCCGCGTTGCCGTTCGCGCAATCGCCCAGCAGCGTGCTCACGGTGGCGCTGGCCACGTCGATCTTGCGCAGGCAGGGACTGTCGGTGTCGGTGTCGTAGAGCGTCTTGCCGTCGCGGCTGAGCGCCAGGCCCTGCGGGCGCGCGAACTGGGCGGCCGTGCCGACGCCGTCGAGGTAGGCCTGCGTGCCGTCGCCCGCGAGCGTGCTCGTGGTGCCGTCGGCCGCGACCTTGCGCACGCGCTTGTTCTCCGTGTCCGCCACGAACAGGTTGCCCGCGCTGTCGAGCGCGATGCCGGTGGGGTTGTTGAACATCGCGGTGGCCGGGCTGTCGGCGTATCCGCTCGCGCTGCCGCCGACCCAGGTGCTGGCGGTCGTGGCGTTGGGCGCGATCTTGCTGATGCGATGCTGGTCGCTCACGTAGAGGGTGCCGTCGGCCGCCAGTGCCAGGCCGACCGGCGCATTCATCGTCGTCCCCGGCGTCACCTCGGCACCGCTGCCGCTGGCGGTGTCGATCCGATAGACCGAGCCATTGCCGCCCATGGCCACGTAGAGCTTCGCGCCGCTCGCATCGAGTGCGAGCTGATAGGGGCTGCTGTAGCTCACGCCCGTCGTCGCCAGCACGGTGGCGACCCAGGGCTTGACCGTCAACGTGGCGGCGCTGCTCGTCACGCTGCCGCTGGCGCCCGTCACCCGCACGCGCAGTTGCTGGCCGCTGTCGGCCAGCAGGCTGGCGGCCGTGCGGAAGCTGTCGCTTGTGGCACCGGCGACATCGGTCCAGTGGGCACCGCCGTCGGTGCTGCGTTGCCACTGATAGGCCGTGGCGTGCGCGGCCTGCACCTTCAAGGTGGCGGACACGCCCTGGCCCACGGTGGTGTTCGATGGCTGCGTCGTGATCGAAGCCGCGGCTGGGGCGGGTGCCGGCGGAGGTGTCTGCGCGGCAGGCGCGGGAGCGGGAGCGACCGGGAAGCCGGCAAAGCCCCCGCCACCGCCGCCACCCCCGCAGGCCACCAGCACGAGATTCATGACCAGCAACGCGACGGGTGTGCGCGCTGCACGGCAAACGGCAAGACGGGTGTTCATGAGAGGCCTTCCTTCTTTCAAGTGAGTGGATGAGAAGGCCTCCACGGTAGGGATCGCGACACCTGCGATCTAGTGTCGAAGGTCATCGACTTTCGGCGGAAAAAAGACGCTCAGGCGTGCCTGCGGACGGGGGTCGTTTCGTGTCGCGTCAGCGCTGCGAGGGCCTGCAGCAGCCGGTCGGCCGCCACCGGCTTGAGCAGCACCTGCAGGCCCGCGTCGTGCATCTGCTGCTGCCGCCGCGGCGCGGTTTCCCCGGTGATCAGCAGCACCTGCAAGCCGGGGCCGAAGCGCGCGCGCAGCCGCTGCGCCACGGCCAGTCCGTCGGCGCCATCGGCCAGGCGCACGTCGCACAACAGCACGTCGACCGGGGTGCCCGCCTGCGCGGCCTGCGCCAGCACGCCCTCGGCCTCGGCCTCGCTGGCCACCGCGTCGATGGCCACGCGATGGGCCTGCAGCAGCCCGGTCACGGCCTGGCGGATCGGCGCTTCGTCGTCGATCAGCAGCACGCGCCGCGGCAAGGGCAGGACGGCGTCGGGGCGTGCGATCGAGGGCGCGACACCCGAGGCCGACACCGCCGGCAGCACCATGCGGAAGCGGCTGCCGCGCTGCGGGCGCGAATGCACCTGCAGCGGATGCGCCAGCAGGCGCGAGAGCCGCTGCACGATCGACAGGCCGATGCCCAGCCCCTGCGCGCGATCGCGGCCCGGATTGTCGACCTGGTAGAACTCGTCGAAGATGCGGCCCAGGTGCTCGGGCGAGATGCCGATCCCGGTGTCGCAGACGTCGATCCACACCAGCGGCCCGCGCGCACGGGCGGCCACCACCACGCCGCCGCGCGGCGTGTACTTGAGCGCGTTGTCCACGAGATTGGAGAGCAGCCGCTGCAACAGCTGCGGGTCACTCAGCACCCAGCACGGCGTGGCGCGCAATCGGAGTTGCAGGTCCCTGCCGGCCGCCTGCGCCGCGAACACGTTGTTGAGCGCGAGGAACAGCGGATTGAGCTCCACCGGTCGAATCCGCGGTGCCACCTCGCCGGCGTCCAGCCGCGAGATGTCCAGCAAGGTATCGAGCGAATCGCCGAGCGTTCCGACCGCATCCATCAGCCGCACCGCGTGGTCCCATTCCTCGCTGCCCTGCAGCTTCTTCTCGATCACCGCGCCGAACAGCGCGATTGCATGCAGGGGCTGGCGCAGGTCGTGGCTCGCCGCGGCGAGGAAGCGCGTCTTCTCCTCGCTGGCGCGCTGGGTCGCGGCGATCTGGTGGCTCAGCTGCTCGGCCAGCGCCTCCTTCTCGAAACGCATGGTCAGCGAGGCCGTCAGCAGCCGATGGTGCTGCAGCGCGAAGGTGATCATCACGCACATGTAGAGCAGGCAGCCGGTGGCCAGGAACAGGTGCACCGTGTCGCCGCGCCAGGCCAGCGCCAGGGTCAGGCTCGCCATGCTGGGCACGATGAAGCGCGGGATGTTGCGCTTGAGAACCGCCAGCGACAGCGCACCGCCCGCGCAGCCGCCCATCATCATCACGATGACCATGACCCAGAGCCCGAGGTTGCGCCCCGGCGGCACGCACAGCCAGGGTGCGAGGCCCCAGACGCAGGAGCGCAGCAGCACGTTGCGCGCATTGAAGCGTGCCCAGTACTCGGGATGCTCGGCCGCATCGGGGCTGCGCCGGTAGCGCCGGTAGGCGCGTCGCAGCGTCAACGCCAGGTGCAGCGCCATCCACAGCAGCACCTGCCAGCGCCACGTGGCCACGAACAGGCCGATGCCCAGCGCCTGGGCCGTGAGCATGTCCGCGAGATAGGCGGCCGGCGCGTTCGCATGGACCGCCGCCACCTGTTCGCGCAGCACCCGCCGGGCCAGTTCGGGCGGCGGTGACTCGGTCATCGCGAGCATGCGGGCATCTCCATCGAAAGCCGCATGGCGCGGAGAGCTTATCGAAGGCTGCTGATGAGCTGGGCCCGCGAGCGCATGCCGAACAGCAGCAGCAAGGTGGACACATGGTTCTTGACCGTGCCCTCGGTCAGGTGCGACAGCTGCGCGATCTCCTTGTTCGACTTGCCGGCCAGCAGCCAGTCGAGGATCTCGACCTGGCGCGCATTGAGCTGCGGCTGCGACTCGGCGCGCGCCGGCGTCGTGGGCGCGCTGCTCGAGGTCGTCGATGGCCGGGCCGGCAGGCCGATCAGGTCGTTGTCCCTCACGTAGCGCAGCACCTCGCCCAGGTGGCCGGTCTTGGGCAGGAAGGCCTGCGCCCCGAGCGCCATCGCGCCATGCATCAGCGCATGGCTGTCCTTGCCCGAGAGCACGATCACGGGCGAGGAAGGAAAGGCGCGCCGGAAGCGCACCAGGGTGTCCAGCCCCTGCGAGTCGGGCAGGTCGAGATCGAGCAGCACCAGGTGGTGCGAGGCCTCATGGAGCGCGTAGAGGTGCAAGGCGTCGGCGAGGCAGCGTGCCTCGTACACCGGTACGCTGCCGGTCTCCGCGAGCAGCAGCGCGCGCAGGCCCAGGCGCACCAGCTCATGGTCGTCGACCACCAGGATGCCGCGCGCCGGCAGGGGCACGCCGACTTCGCTGCGCAGCGGCGCGGCATGCGGTGACAGGGGTGTGGCGTGGGCCATGGGCGGGCATCTTAGTGCTGCCTCGAGCGAAAACCGAAATGACCAAAGTCATGAAAACCGCTGCTGTGCGGCGAGCAAATGGCGCTGTGGGCAAGGGACTCGCCCTTTGGGATATTGCGCGATCCTCGCTGGTGTCGTCACCAGTCCTGCTGCACGTCGAAAAGGAGCGACTGCATCGAGGATCCCAGTCTGCTGCGGGCTCATTCGCCACGCAAACGCGATCACCTACGCAAGAAGAGATAGCTCTTCTGGACAGCTCGGCTCATGAGTGCCGCGCAACGCGGCCCGCGCTCAGATCGCGATCGAAGGCAGCGCCTGCCCCTGCGCGGCGCGTGGTCCCACCACGATGCGCTGGGGCCGTTCCGCACGCGGCAGCGGCTCGGGCAAGGCCTCGGGTGCGGCCGCGCTCGTGCCGAGCACGCCCCACACGGCGGCGAAGCGCACGTCGGCCTCCTTGCGCAGGCGCGCGATCTGTTCGATCTCCTGGGGTGCGACCTTCATGCGGCCGCCGCGCGTTCGCTGGTGCAGCACGTGAATGGCCGCCTGGGCCGCGTCTTCGGCGCCCACCCATGCCGCGAAGGCGGCGTCCCGGTTGTCTTGCATGCTTGTTCCCCAGCGAAGAAGTTGGGCGCAGTCGCAATCATCTACGCCTTGATACACCGTATCGATCGGACCGCGCGTCTTCTGTAGGTCATTGCCGACTCGGCCTGCCGGTGGAGGACTGCCCGCCACCCGCGCCGGGGGCCGATCATTCTTCCGACCAAGACCTCGAGGAAAAAAACCATGTCCCAGCTCAGCGTCGATCTCTACCAAAGCGTCACCGATCCCGAGAAATTCATGGCCGTTCCGTCCGGCACCGATCCCGCTGAACTGACCGGACCGATGGTGTTCGACCGGGACTACGGGCAGGTGGTGCGCTACCGCCAGGGCTTCGAGTTCGACCCCACGCAGGACTACGCGGGCGCCAACGCCGCCAAGATCGCCGCCGACGTTCTGACCGTCAGGTGGGCGCTCTACCGCCGCGAAGGCTGAGCCCACGCGAGCGGCTCAAGACGTCCCGATCTGACGCGCCTCCGCCTCGATCACGAGGCGGTCGATGCGCTCGTCGGGCAGGTTGACCAGCAGCTCCACGTGCCGGCGGATCGCATGCATGGTCTGCACGAAGGCGTCGTCGCCAAGTTCCGCGCCCGGTGCGCGCGGGTCGGGATGCGACCAGTGCGCCGAAGCGGGCTGGCCGGGCCAGACCGGGCAGGTCTCGCCCGCGGATTCGTCGCACAGCGTGACCACGAGGTCCATGTGCGGGGCCGAGGCCGCGCCGAACTCTTCCCAGCTCTTGCTGCGCAGTCCTTCGGTCGGCAGACCCGCGCCACGCAGCGCGTCGAGCGTGCGCGGATCGGCCTGGCCGTCGGACGTGGGCGCATGGCCCGCGGAGTGCGCGACGAAGCGGCCGTGGCCCAGTTGGTTGAGCAGCGATTCGGCGATCAGGCTGCGCGCGGCATTGCTGTTGCAGAGGAACAGGACGTGGACGGGATGGCCAGGATTCATGGCGTGACGCGAGGCCGCGCGTCGCGGCCCGGTTTGTTGCGGACCCGGGCATTGACGCCGCTTCCGATGACGCACGCATGACACCCCCGCGCCGGCGTGTGTAGTGCCGGCGTCACCTTCGCTGCGCACGATGGCGTCTTTCTCCACTTCACCGAAAGCACCGCATGTCCACCGACGCCAAGCTCATCGCCGCCGCCGAACTCGCCGACCACTACATCGAGATCATCCTGTCGGAAGAACCGGCCCTGCTGGTCGAGAAGATCGCCGACCAGGGCGCGAAGGACATCGCCAAGTCGGCCAAGGCACTGGCCGAGTTCCGCCTGCAGCTGGCAAAGGCACTGGCTGAGCAGCCGATCCCCGAGTACTTCGAGGAATCGGAAGAGGAAGAAGAAGAGGAGTCGGAGGAAGAATCGGCCGAGGACGGCGAAGAAGCCAAGGACGAGCACGCCGACAAGTAAGCGGCCCGCCCCCGCGCCGTTCAGCCGCCCACGAGGCTGTCGAGCGCCGATGCGCGCCGCGCGGCGCCTTCGCGCGCGGCCGGCGCGAATTCGATCAGCGCGCCATGCGTCTTCGCGAGGTCCGGCGCCTCGGGCGACAGCGTGGCCGCGGTGTGCAGCACCAGCGCGTACGGCCCCTCGCCGCGGGCGCTGAGCCGCTGCTCCACCGCGCGGCCGATCGGCGTGGCGGCATCGGTCTTCGCGCTCGCGCGCGGCGACGAGAACACCAGCGCGCTGCCGCCGAG
>NZ_JBZAYE010000262.1:0-9526 GCF_058244205.1 Variovorax sp. 20P10.2.4 | reverse complement strand
CGCGGTGGTGGCCGGCAGCAGCGAGAAGAAGGCCTCGAAGCGCTCGGGCTCCCAGGCCATGCGCGGCGGGAACTGCCACAGGATCGGCCCGAGCTTGTCGCCCAGCGCGAGCACCCCCGAAGCGAAGAAATTCGCGAGCGGCACCCGCACGTCGTTCAGGCGCCGCAGGTGGGTGATGTAGCGCGGCCCCTTGACCGCGAACACGAAGCCCGCGGGCGTCTCGTCGCGCCAGGCCTCGTACGACGAAGGCCGCTGCAGCGAATAGAAGGAACCGTTGATCTCGATGGTCGGCAGCACGCGTGAGGCGAAGGCGAGTTCCTGCCGCTGCGCGAGCCCGGCGGGATAGAACTTGCCGCGCCACGGCGCATAGCGCCAGCCGGAGATGCCGATGTGGACCGCCGGGTCCGCGGATGCCTTTGTCATGGGGCCATCCTGCGATGGCGCGTCGGGCGGGACGTAGGAAGACGGCAGGCGCCGGTTGTCGGCGCCGGCGCAATCCTGTGCGCCGTCCCGCGGAATTCGTGACGACCTCAGGCTCGAGGAACCGCTGCAAGCCAGCGGGTGCCGAAGCGACCTCTACCAACGCCGAAAGACCGTCGAAGCCAGTATCGTTCGCGAAACTTAAGCCGGGCTGAAGGTCCGGGCGATCGCTCAGGAAGCCGGCTGCAAACGCACCGCTGTGGCAATGGCCTTGTCGAGCAGTTCGAGGCCGAGGTCGATCTCGCTGTCGCTGATCGTCAGCGGCGGCGCGATGCGGAACACGCCGCCCATCGAGGGCAGCTTCACGATGTTCATGCTCAGGCCCAGCTTCATGCACTCGCGCGTGACGGCCTCGCCGAGCTCGAAGGCCGGCTCGCGCGTGTCGCGGCTCTTGACCACTTCGAGGCCGAGCAGCAGGCCGCGCCCGCGCACGTCGCCGATGCATTCGTGGCGCGACTGCAGCCGGCGCAGCCCTTGCTGCAGCCGTTCGCCCGCGACGCGCGCGCGTTCGACCAGCCCGTCGCGCTCGACCACCTCGAGCACCTTCAGGCCGACCGCCGCGGGCAGCGGATCGGAGACGTGCGTGGTGTAGAACAGGAAGCCGCGCGCATGGGCCTCGTCCTCGATTGCGGCCGTGGTCACCATCGCGGCCAGCGGCAGGCCCGCGCCCAGGGTCTTCGACAGGGTCAGGATGTCGGGCGCCACGCCGTCGCGGTCGCACGCGAACATCAGGCCGGTGCGGCCCACGCCGGTCTGCGCCTCGTCGACGATCAGCAGCATGCCGCGCTCCTCGCACTTCTTCTTGAGCGCCGCCATGTAGCCCGGCGGCAGCTCGAGGATGCCGCCGCTGCTGAGGATGGGCTCGGCGATGAAGGCCGCGAGCGCGCCGGTCGACTGGCGGTCGATCTGCTCGAAGCCGTCGTCGAGTTCGCGGCGCCAGTCGAGCTCGCCCTCCTTCGTCGCGAAGCGCGGCCGGTAAGCATTGGGCGCCGGGATCGCGAACGAGCCGGCCGCCGCCGGGCCGTAGCCCTTGCGGCCCGCGCTGTAGGTCGCGGCCGCCGCGCTGCCGGTCATGCCGTGCCACGACTGCGTGAAGGCCACCACCTCGTGGCCGCCGGTCACCAGCCTGGCCATGCGCAGCGCCGCTTCGTTCGATTCGGCGCCGGTGCTCAGCAGCAGGCAGCGTTCGAGCGCACCGGGCGCATGGCGCGCGATCTCCGCCGCCAATGCCACCACCGGGCGCGACAGCATGCCGCTGAACAGGTGGTCGAGCGTGCGCACGTGCTCCGACACCACCGAGACGATCTCGGGATGCGCATGCCCGAGCAGCGCGCTCATCTGGCCCGAGGTGAAGTCGAGGATGGCGCGGCCGTCGGCGTCGTAGACGAAACAGCCCTGCGCGCGCTCGATGATCAGCGGCTCGAAGCTGCCGCCGTAGCGCACGAGATGGCGCTGTGCCTGTTGCCAGAACTGGGGATCGTCGTTCCTGCTCATGGGGTGCTTCCCGATCAAAATGCCCACGTTACGCGGCGCCCCGCGCGCGTGGAAGCGAATTGTTTTGAGATCAGCTATCAAGGGAACTCATGCCGTGAGCCAATCGCTGGACATCGACCTGCTGCGCAGCTTCGTCGCCATCGCCGAGACCGGCGTGCTGGGCCAGGCGGCCCTGCGCGTGGGCCGCACGCAGTCGGCGCTGAGCATGCAGATGCAGAAGCTCGAGGGCATCGTCGAGCAGCCGCTGCTGCACCGCACCGGCCGCGGCGTCACCCTCACCGCGACCGGCGAACGCCTGCTGGTGCGCGCCAGCGAACTGCTGCGCCGGCACGACGAGGCACTGGCCGAGCTGCGCGGGCAGCAGCTGTCGGGCGTGCTGCGCTTCAGTTGCCCCGACGACTACGCGGTCGTGTTCCTGCCCTACCTGCTGCGGGGTTTCGCGAGCCTGCACCCGGGCGTGCAGCTCGAGGTGATGTGCGCGCCCACGCCGCGGCTGCACGAGCTGCTGGCGCGGCATACGATCGATCTCGCGCTGGTGTCGGTGGCCGCCGATGCCGCGGGCACCGAGGTGATCCGACACGAACCGCTGGTGTGGGTCGCGCAGCGCGGCAGCGCCGCCGTCGCCCTCGATCCGCTGCCGCTCGCGCTCGGCGCACCCGATGCGCTCGACCACATCCTGCCGCGGCGCGCACTCGAGGCCGCCGGCCGCGCCTACCGGCTCGCCTATGCGAGCAGCAGCCTGTCGGGCCTGGTGGGCATGGCGCGCTCGGGCCAAGCCGTCACCGTGCTCACGCGCACGGCCGTGCCCGGGGACCTGCAGATCCTCGACGCGAGCGACGGCTTTCCCGAACTGCCGAGCGTGGGCGTCACGCTGGCCCTGGCGCGCGAGGCACCGACCGCCCTGACCGCGGCCTTCGCGGCGCATGTGAGGAAGTTTCTGCCCGCGGCTTGAGAGGTCTCTCCATCGATTTCGACCAAAATGGTTGAAGTCCAACCGAATTGGTTGAATAATCCGGTGCTCCGCCTTCAAGGAACACCGCATTGACCTTCCTCCACACCACCCTGTCGATCCTCAAGCAGCACGGGAGAGCGCTCGCCGTGCTCGGTCTGGTGGTCGGCGGGCTGGTCGGGTTCGGCATGTCCTTCGCGGCCTTCATGCCCGAATTGCGCGTGTCGGTGAGCATGGGCTATGGCGTCTTCGCGCCGAAGCTCAGCGGACTGATCGGCGGCCTCTGAGGCGCCGCTCCGGCAAGCAAGACTAGGCGCGCTTGCGTGCCGGGCGCTGCGGCTTGCCGCCGTGGCCGAGCGCGTCCATGGCCGCTTCGATGATGGGCGTGCGCCATTCGCGCTGCAGCCCCACGTGGGCCGCGACCATCGCCGAGGCACCGAGGCCCGACAGCGCACTCGTGACGCGCACGATGCGCTCCATGGTGGTGGCCTGCAGGTCGATGCCGAGCGCCTTGTAGACCATCAACGCCATCTCGGTCAACGCGGGATCGGTGCCCTTGCCGTTGTCGGCGAGCCGGTTCGCGAGCGCCGACACGCCGGGCCATTCGTAGGTCTGGTCGAC
This sequence comes from Variovorax sp. 20P10.2.4, assembly GCF_058244205.1. Lineage (NCBI taxonomy): Bacteria > Pseudomonadati > Pseudomonadota > Betaproteobacteria > Burkholderiales > Comamonadaceae > Variovorax > Variovorax sp. 20P10.2.4. The sequence continues at coordinate 5,982 of NZ_JBZAYE010000262.1, read as the reverse complement.
CGAGGCCTCCACCACCACCCGCTCGCGCGCCGCGCCCGGCGGCAGGTGCCCGACCGCATCGAGCAGCGCCTGCGCCTGGTCGCGGCAGGTCTGCAGCGCCGCGTCGTAAATCGCCTGCTTGCTCGGGAAGTGATGCAAGAGCCCGGCCTTCGAATAGTTGACCGCGTCCGCGATCTGCTGGAGCGAGGTGTGGGCGAAGCCATGCTTGGCGAACAGGCCCGCGGCGCGGTCGATGATTTCGGCGTCGATCTGGGAGCGGGTGGGCTTGGGCATCGGCCTGCAGTCTATCGCAGGCGCTTACCGGATCGGTCGGTAATCGACTGAATCGGTAGACCTTGGTCCTCGCTCAGAGCCCTTGCCCGAGCTCCGAGACCAGGCGCGCCGACAGGTAGAGCCGGCGCGGGATGGCCGAGGCCAGCACGTACTCACCGGCATCGGCATGCTGGTTGCCGCCGGGCAGGCCCAGGTTCTCGAGCACCGGCTTGCCCGAGAGCGCGGCCCAGCCCGCGTCCGAGCCGCCGCCGGTGCGCACGTTGGCGGCCACCAGCTTCGCGCCCACTTCGGCGTAGATGGCGACGGCCTTGTTCATCACGCCCCGGGCGGCGTCCGTGGCGTTGTACGGCGGGATGAGGCGCGTCACCTGGAGATCGATGCGCGCCCCTTCGAGGCGTTTCTTCTGCGCACGCTCGGCGAGCGCGGCCTCCAGCAGCGGAAGATCCTCGTTGCGGCCATAGCGCATGTCGGCCGAGACGACCGTGAGGTCCGGAATGATGTTGGTGGCGCTGCCGCCCTTGATGGTCGTCCAGTTAAACAGCCGCTCCTGCTGCGGGTCCTGCAGGTCCTGGGTTCGCAGGATCAGGTCCGCGGCCTCGGTCATGGAATTCACCGCCGTCGGGGACGCGGCCCCCGCATGCGACGCCTTGCCGTGAACCCGTGCCTCCACGACCGCCACGCCCGAGGTGCCGGTGACGAAGAACTCCTGGCCCTCGTAGATGAAGCCGGTTTCGTACGACAGCACGATGTCGCTCTGCGCCGCGAGCTTCTGGATCAGTTCGTTCGACCCCAGCGAGCCCTTTTCCTCGTCGGTGTTGAACATCACGGTGATGGTGCCGAACTGCTGGAAGCTCTGCGCCTTCAACAAGGCCAGCGTGTGCAGGATGGTCGCGATACCGCCCTTCGCATCGGCAATGCCGGCGCCGAGAACCTGGTCGCCATCGATGCGGAATGGCGCCTTGGCCAGCGAGCCGCGCACATAGACCGTGTCCATGTGCGCCATCATCAGGATGTGGCGACCGCCGCTGCCCTTGAATTGGCCGACGATGATGTCGCCAACCACGCCGCTGCTGGCGGGTGTACTCGTGACCTCGGCACCGAGTGCCTTGAGACGCCCTTCGAGGTAATTGCCCATTTCGGGAATCCCGATGGCGTCATTGGTGCCGCTTTCGATATTGACCAATTCCTCCAGGGTCTTGAGCACCGCGGGCTGCTCGTCCTTGGTTCTTTGGTCCAATGTGCTGCTGTAGAAGAACGCGTTGGCGTTGCCGTCCGAACAGCCGCTGGTGACAATGCTCAACAGCAATGTCAAATGAAGAACAGTCGACCGAAATATCATCTATCTCCCCTTGATCAGAAAAAAGATTTGGAGTCACTTCAATAGCGGGGGCGATGCTATGAATGCGGCGAATCCGGGTCAATGTTTTTCCGATTTTGGAGAAATTATTCTTTACGCTATTTGTTCAATCGACTCCAAAGAATAATTCAACAACTCCGCAATTGGCATGCGCATTCGGAGTCCGGGCATGCCGATTCCCGCGCTCACAGTCGGGCGCCGAGCATTGCCGCGGAAATGGTGATCGCGACGATGGTTGCCGCCGCCAGCGCGATCCAGGCCCAGTGCCCTGCCCTCGCATCGCTCACGCCATGCCCCAGCAGAACGACGCGCAGGCCGCAGGCCAGGTGCCCGAGCAGCATGAACACCGCAATTGCGTAGTGGGGAATCAGCCGCACGCTCCATGCGTCGCCCGTGAGTCCGGCCGGTGCGCTCACGGCCCAGGCCCAATTGGTGTCGACACCGAAATGACGGGCCAGCACGAACACCGAGTTGACATGCGAGGCAATGAAGAAAGTCAGATAGATGCCCGAAGCCAGTTGCAGCACATCGAAGGGATTCGCCTTCCGGCGCGTCTTCGGCAACCACAGCGCCAGTCCCGACAGCAACTGGAACGCCATCGCGAGCAGCATCGCGGGCTCGACCCAGGCATGGCGATAGAGCTTGCGCAGTTGGAGCATCAGCGACTGGTGCGCCTGGTCGCCCAGCCAGGCGACGAGATGGTTGAACAGATGAGGCGCGAGGAAGACGACGATCAGCGCGGCCGCCGAGATGCCGTGGGTGACTCGCAATGCCGCGAGTCCGCGCGTGGCCTGCATGCCCGCCGGGGCACCGGCTTCATCGACGGCGTCCCCATCGGACCGCCGCGTGAGTTGCAGCATCGCGACCCATGCCGCCGCGGCCGTCCACAGGCCGGTCCAGACCGCCGCATCCGCGCCCTCGATCTTCATCAGGTACAGCAGCACGCCCATGAAGGTGAACAGCGGCGGCGCCGCCACCGTGAGGTACGCGAAGCGGCGCGCGGTCAGCGATCGCGCCGTCGGATGCGGCGCGTGTCCCAGCCGCCACGCGAAGGCGAATCCCAAGGCGGTGACCGCAAAGGCCGATGCCATGGCGAGCACGGCCAGCACCGGACTGCCGTCCTGTGCATTGAAGCGTTGGAAGAACGCCGCGAGCAGATGCGGATACGCGAGCACCGCGGCAAATGGCGGCAGCCATGACCAAGCGAGATCCGGGCTGGAGGAGAAAAGAGCGGGACGATGAAGGGCAAGCGCCATGGCGGGGAGATCCGTCTGAAACGGCCATCGTAGGAGGCACTCCCGCGCAAATTGACATGCCCCGATGCAATCCGATATCCAGCTTTGATCACCAATCCCCGGCCACCACGCGTCGATTGTGCGAACGCGCACCGACATCGGCGCTCCTACCTCCCATGATTAGCCAGCGCTCCTGCCGGCGAGGCCGCGCGATGCTTTGGCCCGCGCCGCTCCACCCGACCCATCGACCATGAAGAATCCCGTCCTCACCCCTTCGATGCCCGATGCACTGGCTTCCGGATTGGCCGCCAGCTACACCGGCGTGCTGTCGTTCATGGCGGTCGCCGAGGAACTGAGCTTCATGAAGGCGGGCCACCGCCTGGGCCTCGGCCGCTCGGCCGTGAGCCGCAACGTGCAGCGGCTCGAGACCCAGATGAAGACGCGGCTGCTGCAGCGCTCGACCCGCAATGTCGCCCTCACGCCCGAGGGCGAGATGTTCTACGAGCTCAGCCGCCCGGGCGTCGAGCAGATCATGCAGGCGATGCAGCAGGTGCACGAACTGCAGGACGGGCCCGCGCGCGGGCAGTTGCGCGTGTGCTCGACGATCGGCTTCGGCCGCCGGATCGTCGGTCCGCTGCTGGCCGATTTCTACAGGCTGCATCCCGGCATCGACGTCGAGCTCATCCTCGACGACCGGATCACCGATTTCACCGCCGACCGCATCGACGTCAGCTTCCGCAACGGCCGCCTCGCGGACAGCAGCATCATCGCGCGCCAGCTCGCGCCCATGGAGATGATGGTGTGCGCATCGCCCGCATACGCGGCGCGCCACGGCCTGCCCGAGACGCTCGAGGACATCGAGCGCCACGCGTGCATCCAGTTCCGTCTCGGGTCGGGTGGGCTGTACGAATGGGAGTTCATGGAGCCGCCCGCGGGCGACGAGCGCGGCAACCGCCGGGTGCGCAAGCTCATGCCGAAGGGCAGCCGGATCTACAGCGATCCGGAGCTGGTGGTGGGCGCTTTGCGGGATGGCCTGGGCATCGCCCAGGTGGCGGGCTACCAGGTCGCCGAGGACCTGCGCGCCGGCCGCCTGGTCCGTTGCCTCGACGCCTATGCGCCCCAGGGGCGGGCGCACTACCTCTGCTATCCCAGCCGCGAACACATGCCGATGCGGATCCGGGCCTTCGTGGAGTTCTATGTGCGGCGGGTTTCGGGGATGCGGGCGGAGCTTGGGTTGCCGCCTGCCTAGGCGAAACCGCGGGGTCGAGCGGGAGGCACCAATGAGAAAGGGTCAGTAGCCTGGTGGCCACTGACCCTTGAATCATTGGAGGAGAGGGAGGGATTCGAACCCTCGGTACTATCGCTAGTACGCCTGATTTCGAGTCAGGTACATTCGACCACTCTGCCACCTCTCCGGTCGCTCTGTCGAGCCTGCGATTATAGCCAGGAAAATCGACACAACCATCCTGTGCCGCGATTTCCCTGTCGTTTTTTCGTCAGCCGCGCAGCACCTCGGTGCCGCCCAGGTAGGGTCGCAGCGCCTTCGGCACGTTGATCGAACCGTCTTCGTTCTGGTGGTTCTCGAGCACCGCGACCAGGGTGCGGCCGACCGCGAGGCCCGAGCCGTTGAGGGTGTGCACCAGCTCGTTCTTGCCCTGGGCGTTCTTGAAGCGCGCCTGCAGGCGCCGCGCCTGGAAGGCCTCGCAGTTCGAGACCGAGCTGATCTCGCGGTAGGTGTCCTGCGCCGGCAGCCAGACCTCGAGGTCGTAGGTCTTGGTCGAGCCGAAGCCCATGTCGCCGGTGCACAGCAGCACGACGCGGTACGGCAGCTCGAGCGCCTGCAGCACCACCTCGGCATGGCCGGTCATCTGCTCGAGCGCCTCGTAGCTCTTCTCGGGATGCACCACCTGCACCATCTCGACCTTGTCGAACTGGTGCTGGCGGATCATGCCGCGGGTGTCGCGGCCCGCGCTGCCGGCTTCCGAGCGGAAGCACGGGGTGTGGGCCGTGAGGCGGATCGGCAGTTGCGCCTCGGGCACGACCTCGTCGCGCACGAAGTTCGTGAGCGGCACCTCGGCGGTCGGGATCAGGTAGAGCGCCGACAGGTCGGGCGCGGGCTCGCCGTCCTGGCCGCCCTTCTTCGCGGCGAACAGGTCGCCCTCGAACTTGGGCAGCTGGCCGGTGCCGCTCAGGGTGGCGGCATTGACGATGTAGGGCACGTAGCACTCGGTGTAGCCGTGCTGCTGCGTCTGGATGTCGAGCATGAACTGGGCGAGCGCGCGATGCAGCCGCGCGATCGGCCCCTTCATGACGGTGAAGCGCGAACCCGAGAGCTTGGCGCCCATCTCGAAGTCGAGGCCGAGCGGCGCGCCCAGGTCGACGTGGTCCTTCGGCGCGAAGCCCAGCGGCGTGGCCGAGGCGCCGGCGCCGCCCTGCGGGCTCCAGCGGCGCTGCTCGACGTTGCCGGTCTCGTCCTCGCCCAGCGGCACGCTGGCGTGCGGCAGGTTGGGCACGGCGAGCAGCAGCGCCTGCAGCTCGGGCTGGATCTCGTCGAGGCGCTTCGATTGCGATTCCTGCTCGCCCTTGAGCGCGTTGACCTCGGCCATCAGCGCGTCGACCGACTCGCCCTTGGCCTTGAGCGGGCCGATCTGCTTGTTCAGCGTGTTGCGGCGCGCCTGGATTTCCTCGGTGCGGGTCTGCAGCGTCTTGCGCTCGGCCTCGAGCGCGGTGAAGGCCGAGACGTCGAGGTAGGGCTGGTTCTTCTTGCGTTTTTCGAGGCCGGCCACAGCGGCGGCCAGGTCTTTGCGGAGCAGGGTGATGTCGAGCATCGCCCGATTTTAGGTGGGCGCGCCCGCACCCCGCCCCGCGCGGGGCTCGTTCAGCCGACCGTGGCCGGATCGACGTTCGCGCCGCAGACGATCAGGCAGACCTTCTCGCCCGCGCGCGGCACGTAGGCGCCGGTCTGCAGCGCGGCCAGCGGCAGCGCTGCGGCCGGCTCGACGGCCAGCTTCATTTCCTTCCACAGCCACTGCTGCGCGGCGCGGATCGCCTCGTCGGACAGCAGCAGCGCATCGGCGACGTGGCGCTGCGCGATGTCACAGGCGATGGCGCCGATGC
>NZ_JBZAYE010000261.1:0-9590 GCF_058244205.1 Variovorax sp. 20P10.2.4 | reverse complement strand
CCGCCGCAGCGTCCGCAATCGTAGTCGTAGGTGGGCATGCGGCTTCCTTCCTCAATGCCTCAGCGCAGGTCGGGCGACAGCGGCATGTCGATGCTGCCATCGATCATCTTCACGGGCCCCGTGGCGTTGGGATTGATGTCGAAGTCGAAGATGCCCGTGGGCAGCCACAGGGTGGCGCAGGAGTTGGGCACGTCGACCACGCCGCTGATGTGGCCCTGCACCGGCGCCGTGCCGAGGATCGAGTAGGCCTGCGCGCCCGAGTAGCCGAACTTCTTCAGGTACTCGATGGCGTTGAGGCAGGCCTGGCGGTAGGCCACGTTGACGTCGAGGTAGTGCTGCCTGCCGCTCTCGTCGACCGAGATGCCCTCGAAGATCAGGTAGTCGTTGTACTGCGGCGTGATGGGGCTGGGCTTGAAGATCGGGTTCTTGATGCCGTACTTGGCCATGCCGCCCTTGATCAGCGAGACCTTCATGTGCACCCAGCCGGCCATCTCGATGGCGCCGCAGAAGGTGATCTCGCCGTCGCCCTGGCTGAAGTGCAGGTCGCCCACGCTGAGGCCCGCGCCGTCGACGTAGACGGGGAAGAACACCTTCGAGCCGCGCGACAGATCCTTGATGTCGCAGTTGCCGCCATGCTCGCGCGGCGGCACGGTGCGCGCGCCCTCGGCCGCGGCCTTGGCGCGTGCCTCGCCGGTCATCTTGCCCATGTGGGCGGTGCCCGCGAACGGCGGGTTGGCCAGGCCCGGCACGCGATCGGGGTCGGTGGCGATCAGCGCCTTCTCGCGCTCGTTCCACATGTCGAGCATGGGCTTGTCGGGCAGGCAGCCGATCAGGCCCGGATGGATCAGGCCCGCGAAGTTCACGCCCGGGATGTGGCGCGAACTCGTGAACATGCCCTTGAAGTCCCAGATCGATTTCTGCGCTTCGGGAAAATGATCGGTGAGAAAACCGCCGCCGTTCTTCTTCGAGAAAAATCCGTTGAAGCCCCAGAGGCTGTCCTGCTTGGCGCCGATGTCGAGCAGATCGACCACCAGCAGGTCGCCGGGCTCGGCACCCTTCACGCCCACGGGGCCCGAGAGGTAGTGCACGGTGCTCAGGTCGATGTCGCGCACGTCGTCGGCGCTGTCGTTGTTCTTGATGAAGCCGCCGGTCCAGTCGAAGGTCTCGAGGATGAAGTCGTCGCCGGGATTGACCCAGCAGGCCATCGGAATGTCCGGGTGCCAGCGGTTGTGGATCATCTCGTTCTCGGTGGGCGACTTGGTCAGATCGACCTTGATCAGCGTGTCCGTCATTGCAGTGGCTCCTGGTTGGGGTTGTGGTTAAACAGAGAGATAGGCCTTGATGCGCTCGACATCGGTCTTGTCGCGCGCGGTCTCGTGCACGAGGCGCCCGCCTTCGATCACGAACAGGCGGTCGGCCACGTCCATGGCGAAGCTCAGCACCTGCTCCGACACGACGATGGTCAGGCCGCGCAGCTTGCGGATCTCGTTGAGCGCCTTGGCGATGTCCTTGATGATCGAAGGCTGGATACCCTCGGTGGGCTCGTCGAGCAGCAGCACCTTGGGATCGGTGACGAGGGCGCGCGCGATGGCCAGCTGTTGCTGCTGCCCGCCCGAGAGGTTGCCGCCCTTGCGCCGGCGCATGTCCCACAGCACGGGGAAGAGCGCGTAGATCTCCTCGGGGATGCGGCGGGTCTTCGAATTTTCGAGGCCGGTCTCGATGTTCTCCTCGACGGTCAGGGTCGGGAAGATCATGCGGCCCTGCGGCACGTAGGCGATGCCCTTGGCGACGCGCCTGAAACTCTCGTCGCGCGAGACGTCCTGTCCCGTCACTTCGATGCGGCCGCTCTTGAGGGGGAGCACGCCCATGAGGCTCTTGAACAGCGTGGTCTTGCCCATGCCGTTTCTGCCCATGATGGCGACGGTCTCGTTGGCCATGCCCTCGAACGAGATGCCATGCAGGGCTTCGCTCTGGCCGTAGGCTACGTGGAGGTTTTCTACCTTGAGGTTGATGTTGCTCATTTGCCTGGCCTCTGTTTGGGTGCGTTCTTTGCCTGGGGTGCTGCTGTTCGGGGCGCGTGCACAGGACAGCGGGTACTTCCCTCCGCGAATGTCCCCCGGCCTTCGGCCTCCTCCTTTATTTCGCTGCGGGAAGCACCCACTGCCCTGTGCACGTGGGCGCTGTGGTGGTGCCGGCCGCACAACAACCGTTGTGTCCAGGCGCACGTCGATGGGGTACTCCCCGCAGCGAAATAAAGGAGGAGCCGAAGGCGGGGGACATTCGCGGAGGGGAGTACCCCGTCGGCGTGTGCCCGCCCCGAACGACGAACACTCGACACAACAAGAAGATTCATCAATGCCCCAGATAAACGTCGATGACCTTCGGATCCGCCTGCACCTTCTCCATCGGACCTTCCGCCAGGATCTTTCCCTGATGCATCACGGTCACCTTGTGCGCGATCTGTTTCACGAAAGCCATGTCGTGCTCGATCACGATCACCGCGCGGTTCTGGCAGATGCGCTTGAGCAGCTCGGCCGTGAGCTCGCGTTCGCGCGCGCTCATGCCCGCGATGGGTTCGTCGAGCATCAGCAACTCGGGTTCCTGCATCAGCAGCATCCCGATCTCCAGCCACTGCTTCTGACCATGGCTCAACAGGCCCGCTTCGGCGTCGAGCCGGTCGGCCAACCCGATCTCCGTCGCCACTGCCTGCACACGTGCCTTGACCTCGTCGTCGCACTGGAAGGCGAGCGCGCCGAACACCGAGCGGCCCTTGGGAAACGACACCTCGAGGTTCTGGAACACGCTGAGGTTCTCGTAGATCGACGGTGTCTGGAACTTGCGCCCGATGCCCAGCCGCACGCGCTTGTGCTCGGCCATCTTCGTCAGCTCCGTGTTCTTGAACTTGATGCTGCCGCCGCTGGCGCGCGTCTTGCCGCAGATCAGGTCGAGCAGCGTCGTCTTGCCGGCCCCGTTCGGGCCGATGATCACGCGCAGCTCGTTGCGGTCGATGTAGAGCGTGAGGTCGTCGATGGCCTTGAAGCCGTCGAAGGACACGCTGAGGTCTTCCACGGCGAGCGCGAAGTCGGTGTTGCTCATGGTCGGTCTCCGGTTCAGGCGCGCTGGCTGCCCACGCCTTCGGGCAGCGTGGGTTCGGGTGTTGGCACGACCGGAGCCGCGGCCACCGCCGGCGGCTTGACCGCGGCCTCGCGCAATGCCTGGCGGCGCGACTTCCACCACGGGCGGATCTTTTCTTCCCACAGGCCCGCCAGGCCCATCGGGAAGGCCATCGTCACGCCGATGAACAGCCCGGCCATCAGGAACAGCCACAGGTCCGGGAAGCTCTCCGAGAACAGCGTCTTGCCCGCGTTCACCAGCAGCGCGCCGTAGACCGCGCCCACCAGGCTCATGCGGCCGCCCACCGCGCAGAAGATCACCATCTCGATCGAGGGCACGATGCCCACGAAGCTCGGCGACATGAAGCCCACCTGCAGCGCGAACATCGCGCCGCCGATGCCCGAGAGCCCGGCCGCCAGGCAGAAGGTGAAGACCTTGAAGTTCGACACGTCGTAGCCCGAGAAGCGCACCCGGTCTTCCTTGTCGCGCATCGCCAGCAGCAAGGTGCCGAGCTTGCTGGTCTGGATCCAGCGGCACAGCACGATGGCCGCCACCAGCAGCGCCACGCAGACGTAGTAGAGGATGTACTTCGCGCTGTCGGTGCGCGTGTCCCAGCCCAGCATCGTCTTCAGGTCGGTCATGCCGTTCACGCCGCCGGTGTAGCCCTGCTGGCCGATGATCAGCACCGTGAGGATCAGCGCCACCGCCTGCGTGATGATCGCGAAGTAGACCCCGCCCACGCGGCGCTTGAACATCGCGAAGCTGATCAGCCAGGCCAGCGCCATCGGCACCGCCACCACCAGGATCAGCGTCAACGGCAGGCTCTTGAACGGCAGCCAGAACGCCGGCAGCGCCGTGATCTGGTTCCAGTCCATGAAGTCGGGAATGCCCGGCGTCGACTGGATCTTGGTCGACACCGGGTCGGAGGCCTCGAGCTTGAGGAACATCGCCATCGCGTAGCCGCCGAGCCCGAAGAACACGCCCTGCCCGAGGCTCAGCACCCCGCCGTAGCCCCACACCATCACCAGTCCCACGGCGACGAAGGCATAGGTGAGGTACTTTCCCACCAGGTTGAGTCGGAAGATGTCGAGCGACAGCGGCAGCACCACCGCGAGCAGCAGCACCAGCAGCAGCAGGCTGCCGAGCTGGTAGCGCTGGATCGAGGCCTTGAGGAAATTCATCGGGAGTTCTCCGGGAAAGCGAAAGTCAGCGACGCACCTTGACGGCGAACAAACCTTGCGGCCGCATCATCAGAATGAGCACGATCAGCGACAGCGTCAGCACCTTCGCCATCGAGCCGGTCATGAAGAACTCCGAGACCGACTGCGTCTGCGCGATGCCGAAGGCCGAGACCACCGTGCCCAGCAGGCTGGCCGCGCCGCCGAAGGTGACGACCAGGAAGGCGTCGACGATGTAGAGCGAGCCCGAGGTCGGCCCGGTCGAGCCGATGGTGGTGAAGGCCGCGCCCGCCACGCCGGCGATGCCGCAGCCGATCGCGAAGGTCAGGCGGTCGGTCTTCTTGGTGTCGATGCCGGTGGCGTTGGCCATCGTGCGGTTGGCCACCGTGGCGCGCACCCGCAGGCCCCAGCGGCTCCGGTGCAGCGCGATCAGCACGCCGCCCGTGACCAACGCGGTGAGCACCAGCACGAACATGCCGTTGATCGGGATGTCGAGACCCTCGTGCGGCGTCCACGAGCCCATCAGCCACTCGGGCAAAGTCGGGCTCACCTCCTTCGGACCGATGAAGGTGCGGAAGATCTGCTGCAGCCCGAGGCTCACGCCCCAGGTCGCGAGCAGCGTGTCGAGCGGCCGCTTGTAGAGATGGCGGATCAGCGCCCATTCGACCAGCCAGCCGACGATGAAGGCGAACACGAAGGCCAGCGCGATCGAGATCGGGAAGTAGTACGGCATGAAGGCCGGTGCCAGGTGCTCGGTGACCTGCGCCGCGAGAAAGACCGAGTAGGCCCCGATGGTCATGAACTCGCCGTGCGCCATGTTGATGACGCCCATCTGGCCGAAGATGATCGCGAGCCCCAGGCCCATGAGCAGCAGCACCGCGAAGAGGCTCAGCCCCGCGAAGCCCTGCATCAGGCCGATGTTCCACATGTCCGACAGCGTCATGGCGACAGTTCCAGGTGTTGGGGTAGTTGCTCCTTCCCCCTCTGGGGGAAGGTCGGGATGGGGGCAGGCGGCGTGCGCGGTGGTGACGCCGCTTGCCCCCACCCCTGCCCTCCCCCAGAGGGGGAGGGAGAAGGACAGAGACAGGCAGGCAGGGATTACTGGTAGCCCTTGGGGAACGGATCCGGCTTGATCAGCTCGGCCGACTCCGCCACCACCTTGAACGTCCCGTCCGGCTGCCCCTGGCCGATACGCGCCTTGCTCCACAAGTGATGGTTCGCGTCGAGCTTCACGTAGCCTTCGGGCGCGGTCTTGAGTTCGATGCCCGGCGAGCCGGCCACGACCTTGTCGACGTCGAAGCTGCCGGCCTTCTCGACCGCCGCCTTCCACAGCCACGGGCCGAGGTAGCCGGCCTGCGTCACGTCGCCGATCACCGCGTCCTTGCCGTACTTGGCCTTGAAGGCGGCCACGAACTTCTTGTTGTTCTCGTTGTCGAGCGACTGGAAGTACTTCATCGACGAGTAGAAGCCCGCGAAGTTCTCGCCGCCCACGCCGGTCATCTCGTCCTCGGTCACGGCCAGGGTCAGCAGGAACTGCTTGTCGCCCGTGATGCCCGCGGCCTTGAGCTGCTTGTAGAAGGCCACGTTCGAGCCGCCCACCACGGCCGCGAAGATGCAGTCGGGCTTGGCGACCTTGATCTTGTTGATCAGCGAGTTGAAGTTGGTGTGGCCCAGCGGGTAGTACTCCTCGCCCTTGACCGAACCCTTCTGGAAGTTCTCGATGTGCTTGCGCGCGATCTTCATCGAGGTGCGCGGCCAGATGTAGTCGGAGCCGACGAGGAAGAAGGTCTTCGCCTTCTTCTCCTTCGCGCCCCAGTCCAGGCCCCAGATGATCTGCTGCGTCGCTTCCTGGCCCGTGTAGATCACGTTCTTGCTCTGCTCCAGGCCTTCGTAGAAGGTCGGGTAGTACAGCAGGCCGTTCTCCTTCTCGAACACCGGCAGCACGGCCTTGCGCGAGGCGCTGGTCCAGCAGCCGAAGACGGCCGCGACCTTGTCGTTGACCAGCAGCTTCTTCGACTTCTCGGCGAAGGTCGGCCAGTCGGAGGCGCCATCTTCCTTGATGACCTTGATCTTGCGGCCCAGGATGCCGCCCATCGCGTTGATCTGGTCGATCGCGAGCTGCTCGGCCTGGATCGAGCCGGTCTCCGAGATCGCCATCGTGCCGGTGGACGAATGCAGCTGGCCCACCGTCACTTCGGTGTCGGTCACGGCGAGCTTGGTGGTGTTGACCTTGGCCGTGGGGAACTGGCCCTGGCCGAAGCTCAGGCCGCTCAGGCCCATCACGGGCAGCGCGGCGGCGCCTTGCAGCAGGCGGCGGCGACGCAATGCCAGGGCATCGAGGGAAAGATCGGAATCACGCGACATCGAAGAACTCCAGCAGGTTGAGGAAAGTACAGGCCGCGCACCATCGAAGTGCATCGGACGGTGCGGCTGGCACCATGGCTGGAACTTTAGAAATCACTGGCCGCTGCGCGAATACGTCATTCAACGTAGCGGCCTGCGCATCGCCTGCCCGCAGACTCGCGGGACCGACGACGACGGACCGGGGGGCGCACGGCGGGCACGGAGCGCTTCTTGCAATGCAGCTGCACCATGCCGATCCCCTCGCCGTCGCCGTCTCCACGAGACACCCCGATGCCTTCCGTCAATTCCGTGAGCGGGCAGAAGATCTTCCGCATCCGACGCGACTACAACGCCTGGGTCGCGAACGAGACGCTGGAGGACTACGCGCTGCGCTACACGCCGCGCAGCTTCCGCAAGTGGTCGGAGTTCCGGGTCGCGAACGCGGCCTTCGGCGCCACCTCCTTCCTCGCGCTCGAGGCCATCGGCGGCGCGATCGCGCTGAGCTACGGCTTCTCGAACGCGCTGTGGGCGATCCTCGTGGTGGGGCTGATCACCTTCCTCACGGGCCTGCCGATCTCCTACTACGCGGCGCGCCACGGCGTCGACATGGACCTGCTCACGCGCGGCGCCGGCTTCGGCTACCTGGGCTCCACCCTCACCTCGCTGATCTACGCGAGCTTCACTTTCATCTTCTTCGCGCTCGAGGCCGCCATCCTCGCGCTCGCGCTGCAGATGTACCTCGACTGGCCGCTGTGGCTGCTCTACCTGGTGTCCTCGCTGGTCATCATTCCGCTGGTGGCGCGCGGCATCACGCTGATCTCGGGGCTGCAGCTGTGGACGCAGCCGATCTGGATCGTGCTGTTCGTCTGCCCCTTCGTCGCGGTGCTGGTGAAGAAGCCCGAGCTCTATGCCGACTTCACCGGCCTCGTGGGCCGGGTCTCGAACAGCAGCGGCTTCGATCCGCTGATGTTCGGCGCCGCCGCCACGGTGGCCTTCTCGCTGGTGGTGCAGATCGGCGAGCAGGTCGACTACCTGCGCTTCCTGCCCGAGAAGACGGCCGCCAACCGCGTGCGCTGGTGGACCGCGGTGCTGGTGGCCGGGCCGGGCTGGATCGTGCCGGGCATGCTCAAGATGATGGGCGGCGCCTTCCTGGCCTTCCTCGCGCTGCAGCACGAGATCCCGGCCAACCATGCGATCGAGCCGACGCAGATGTACCTCACGGGCTTCGCCTACGTGCTGCGCGACCCGGCCTGGATCCTCGGCATCACGGTGCTGTTCGTGGTGGTCTCGCAGATGAAGATCAACCTCACGAACGCCTATGCCGGCTCGCTGGCCTGGTCGAACTTCTTCGCGCGGCTCACGCACAGCCATCCGGGCCGCGTGGTGTGGCTGGTGTTCAACGTGGTGATCGCGATCCTGCTGATGGCGCTGGGCGTGTTCGCCGCGCTCGAGCACGTGCTGGGCTTCTACAGCAACATCGCGATCGCCTGGGTCGGCGCGCTGGTGGCCGACCTGGTCATCAACAAGCCGCTGGGCTGGAGCCCGAAGACCATCGAGTTCAAGCGCGCCCATCTCTACGACATCAACCCCGTGGGCCTGGTCGCCACGCTGGTGGCGGCGGCGCTCGCGATGCTGGCCTACTCGGGCGCCATCGGCCAGTGGGCGCGCTCCTTCTCGCCCTTCATCGCGCTGGCTACCGCGCTCGCGGTCTCGCCGCTGCTGGCCTGGCGCACGCGCGGGCGCTACTACCTCGCGCGGCGCGACATCGCGCACTGGACGCCGGGGCAGATCGTGAAGTGCTCGGTCTGCGACAACGGCTTCGAATCGGAGGACATGGCGCACTGCCCGGCCTACAGCGCGCCGATCTGCTCGCTGTGCTGCACGCTCGAGTCGCGCTGCCACGACCGCTGCAAGACCGACTCGCGCGCGGCCGAGCAGATGAGCGGCTGGCTGCAGTCGCTGCTGCCGCCGGCGCTGTCGGCGCGGCTCAACTTCCGCGTCGCCCACTACCTGATGGTGGCGGCCTCGCTGGTGGCGCTGCTGGCCACGGTGATGGGCGTGGTCTACGCGCAGGAGGCGATCACCGGCGCCAGCGCGGTCGATCCGCGGCTGCGCGATGCCTTCCTCAAGGTCTTCACCCTGCTGTCGCTGGTGGCGGCGGTGGCGGCCTGGTGGGTCGTGCTGGGCAGCGAGAGCCGGCAGATGGCGCAGGAGGAATCGAACCGCCACAACCACCTGCTCACGCTCGAGATCGAGGCCCACCAGCGCACCGATGCCGCGCTGCAGGCCGCCAAGGAAGCGGCCGAGGCGGCCAACCAGGCCAAGACCCGCTACGTGGCCGGCATGACGCACGAGCTGCGCACGCCGCTCAACAGCATCCTGGGCTACTCGCAGATCCTGCTCAAGGGCGATGCCGCGCTGCCGCCGCGCGAAGCGGTGCAGACCATCCACCGCAGCGGCGAGCACATGCTGGGCCTGATCGACGGCCTGCTCGACCTGGCGCGCATCGAGGCCGGCCGGCTGCAACTCGAGCCGGCGCCGCTGGCGCTGCCGGCCTTCCTCGACCAGGTGGTGCACATGGTGCGGCCGCAGGCCGAGAACAAGGGCCTGGCCTTCGTCTACACCCACGCCGGGCGGCTGCCGCCCTGGGTGCATGCCGACGCCAAGTGGCTGCGCCAGATCCTCATCAACCTGCTGACCAATGCCGTGCGATTCACCGACAGCGGCACCGTCACGCTGCACGTGGACGCGCGCCGCGAGGTGCTGCGCTTCGACGTGATCGACACCGGCATCGGCGTGGCGCCGCAGGACCACCAGCGCATCTTCCTGCCGTTCGAGCGCGGTGCCGCCGGGCGACGGCGCGGCGAGCCCGGCACCGGGCTGGGCCTCACGATCACCGGGCTGCTGACCTCGCTGATGGGCGGCGAGCTCAAGCTGGCCGACACCTCGTCGGCC
>NZ_JBZAYE010000260.1:0-9684 GCF_058244205.1 Variovorax sp. 20P10.2.4 | reverse complement strand
GCGGCCCAGCCCGCGCACTTGAAGCCGAAGCTGGTGACCGAGGCCGGCTGCATCAGCGTGCGCGCGAGCATCGGCGTGGCGGCGTGCTGCACCGCGAGCTGCAGCAGCGCCTCGGCCGCCTTCGCGAGGTCGGTCTCGATCAGCGCCACCGCCTCGCGCGTGACCAGCGACATCGCGCTGTCGATCACGTCCTGGCTGGTGCTGCCGAAGTGCACGAAGGGCGCGGCCTCGGCATTGAAGAGCCCGACCGCCTCGCGCAGCGCCTTCACCAGCGGGATCGCCACGCTGCCCGCGCGGCCGCTCTCGCGCACGATCTTGGCGACGTCGAACAGCTCGACCTTGCAGCTGCCGACGATCGAGTGCGCCGCGCTCTCGGGGATCAGCCCCTCGGCCGCCTGCGCGCGCGCGAGCGCGGCCTCGAAGCGCAGCATCGCGTCGACGAAGGCACGGTCGCTGAAGGCGCCCAGGGTTTCGGAAGTGGAGAGGAAGCCTTCGAAGATGCTCATGGTGTTCTTGTCGTGGGGATGTCAGTACTGGAGCTTCGCGCTGGCGCGCAGCTCGTCGGCCGTGGCGCTGCCGAAGCCGAAGAACTCGAGGTAGGCCGGGATCATCTCGAACAGCATGTCGGTGCCGACCTGCACCGCGCAGCCCTTGGCACGCGCGGCCTCGAGCAGCGGCGTGTACTCGGTCTTCATCACGACCTCGCCGACGAAGGTGCCGGCGTCGATGCGCTCGATGTCGAAGGGCAGCGGATCGTCGGCCTTCATGCCCAGCGGCGTGGCATTGACGATCACGTCGAAGCCCGCCGGGTCCTTCGAGCCGGTCGCCACCTTCAGCTGCGGATAGTGCTCACGCAGCCGCCCCGCGAGCGCCTCGGCCGAAGCAGCATGCGCATCGAACAGCATCAGCTCGGCCGCGCCGGCCGCCGCGATCGACGCCGCGATGGCCGAGCCCACGCCGCCCGCGCCCGACACCAGCACGCGCGTGCCCCGGAAAGGCCGGCCCTTGCGCTCCACCCCGCGCACGAAGCCCGCGCCGTCGAACTGGTCGCCCAGCAGCGTGCCGTCGGGCCGCTTGAGGATCGCGTTGCAGGCGCCCGCGATGCGCGCGGTGGGCGTGACCTCGTCGACCAGCGACATCGTCGTGACCTTGTGCGGCATCGTCACCAGCGCGCCGCGCAGGTTGCTGAAGCGAAAGATCTGCGCGAGCGAGGCCGCGTAGTCCTCGGGCTTCACGCCCATCGGCACCACCACCGCGTCGATGCCCTGCTGCTCGAACCAGGGGTTGTAGATCATCGGGGCCTTGAAGGCCTCGGTGGGATAGCCCAGGTGGGCGATGAGCGTGGTCTTGCCGGAAATCATGCGCGAAGCTACGTAAAAAAAGGTTCAGGCCGCGCCGTAACGCAACGGCGTGGCGATCTCGGCGCGCATCGCGTCGGGATAGACGATCTCGCGCAGGAAGTCCGAGTCGGCACGCAGGGCCGCAGCCGCATCGGCATGGCCGAAGTAGTCGAAGTAGTGCGGCATCTGCTGGATCAGCATCTCGAAGCCGGCCTGCGCGTTGAGGCCGCGCGCGCGTGCCGCGCGCACCAGCGGCGTGGGCTGGTTGCGCAGCAGGATGTCGAACAGAGCAGCGTGGCCGTCCATGCGCGCCACGTCGACCGGCGCTGCATCGTCGTCGGTCAGACCCAGCGGCGTGGCATTGACGACCAGGTCGTAACCCTCGGGCGCGTTGCTGTCCACCGCCACCACGCGGGCGTCGAAGAAGGCATCGAGCTTGGCGGCCACGCCCGCGGCCTTGCCCGCGGAGCTGTCGTAGAACGCGATGTACTCGGCCCCATCGACCGTGCCGCCCTCGGCCAGCGCCACGCCGATGGCCGCCGCGCTCACGCCCGCGCCGAGGATCAGCACGCGCTTGCCGCGAAAGGGAATCGCGAAACGGTCGAGCGCGCCGATCAGGCCTTCGCCGTCGAACAGGTCGCCCTCGAGCTGGCCGGCCTCGGTGCGGCGCACCACGTTGACCGAACCGGCCACGCGGCCGAACAGGCCCGCGCCCTCGAGCAGGTCGACCACCAGCGGCTTGTGCGGCGGCGCGATCACCATGCCGCGCACATTGCGCGCGAGAAAGGCCGACTTGAAGAACACCGCGAAGTCGCGCACCGGCACCTGCATCGGCAGCAGCACCGCGTCGATGCCGAAGCGCTCGAAGGCGGCGTTGAACATGCGCGGCAACCGCACATTGCGCACCGGGTCGCCGGGAATCAGGTAGGCCTGCGTGCTGCCGCTGATGGGGAGGCTCATGGGCGTCTTTCCGTTCGTCAATCGCTCGTTTCGAGGCTGGATGCCCGGCTTTATAGTCCTTTCGCCCCGGGCTTGCTGGCTCCAAACTACCATTTCGTTCGATGATCGATCTTTCAAGATCGTCAATCGTTCAAACCTAGGGTTTTTGCCCATCGATGCGGCGATCCCACCGGCCAGCGGCGCAGGCACACTCCCCGATCATGAGCAACGACGACCCACCCGCACCGCCCGGCCTCGACAAGCGCGACTGGATCGCCGGCCTGGAGCGCGGCGTGAGCATCATCGAGGCCTTCGACGACGCCAACCCGCGCCTCACGGCGAGCCAGGCCGGCCAGCGCACGAACATGACGCGCACGGCCGCGCGCCGCTATCTGCTGACCCTGCAGCACATGGGCTACGTCGCGAGCGACGGCAAGCTGTTCTGGCTCACGCCGCGCGTGCTGCGGCTGGGCCAGTCCTACCTCGAGTCGGCGCGACTGCCGCGCGTGGTGCAGCCCTTTCTGCAGCGCGTGGCCGCCGGCACCAACGAGATCGCCTACCTCAGCGTGATGGACGGCGACGAGGTGGTCTACATCGCGCGCAACGGCCCCAACCGCAGCATGAGCACCGGCTACGTGCTCGGCGCGCGCGTGCCCGCGCAGGTCACGGCCTCGGGCATGCTGATGCTCGCGCTGCGCGGCGACACCGAGCTCAACGAATGGCTCGCCACGCGCCAGCTCACCGTCTTCACCTCGCACACCATCGCCAGCATGGAGCGCATGAAGCTCGAGCTCGCGCGCATCCGCGCCCAGGGCTGGGCGCTGTCCGAGCAACAGCTCGACCTCAACTCGCGCGGCATCGCGGTGCCGCTGCGCGACCGCCACGGCACGCTGGTGGGCGCGCTCAACATCACGATGCCGATGGGGCACGAAAGCTCGGAGGATGCGGTGGCGCGGGTGTTGCCGGTGTTGCGGGAGACGGCGCAGGCGATGCGGAATTTGATCTGAAATTGCTGCCGTTGCTGGCTACATCAAAGCTTGCGACGCGTTCCGACTTCGTCATCGCTAGCAGATAGCTGCGTCTGGGAGGATGCGCAACCGCTCGTGGAATGGAGTCTGGCCCAAACTCTTCTACCGCTTTACCCTGAGCAAGACATTGCTACCAGACTTGACGACCAGATACGGATGCTCATATGTGACCACGGGATCTTCTTTGATATCCCTAGATGCCCCTAGATTCGCCATCGCGATCAAATCACATACGGCGTCGCCATTGGCACAAGAATAGAACCAGCCGTCGAGTTGCCCAATACCTGAACCCCTCGGCGCATAGAGAGCATAGATCTCCGCGTTCCGCCCAGTTGGAAGCTTGACGCTGTAGCGCCTCTCTGCATGCGACGAATAGATCTTGTCGACCCAAGTACCTGCCTCCTTGATGCTTCCAACACGCGCGGGCGCGTCCTGAGCTGCGGCACAGAAGGACGTCAGCCCGAGCAAGATCACCGCTAGTTTGGTAAACATACAGTTCCACATTGTGTTGGGTAGGTTGATGGTGGAAGCGGAGAACCGCCAAGTTGCTTTGCGGGCCTGCTTCCTTGCTTGTCAGACCAAGTGCCGTCGGCATCCTGACGATACCAGTGATAGTCACCGAGACCTTGGGAGATGCTGGTCGGCCGAATGAAGAGTTGCGCGCCGTGGTAACCAGCGGGACAGGACTGATCTGCCCGCGGTGCGACGCCTCCATCACGACGCACTGCATCAAGCGTATCGCCGCAATTTGGGTTAATGCCTGAGATGCCTGCGCCGGATGGCTCGCCAGGATCAGTGCCACCAACCCCTCGCACTGGACCGCCCGATCTCGTGCCGGGTCTGTTGAGCGCATAGGAATAGCAGTTGTTGTTCCACCGCCAAGCCTCGCTGTCGTTGTACCTGGGATCGAACATTGGCGCAGAGCGATTGCTGCTCGGACCCCACTGGCCATCACCCCAGCGATCAAGCCCAAACGGATCGATGAATCTCAGTGGATTTGCGTCGACATATCCAAACCGGCTCCATCCACCTTGTAGCCCGATAGGATCCGGTTGGCTATAGCGCCCCACCCGCGCGTCGTAGCTACGGAAGTAGTTGTAGAACAGCCCACTCTCCGCATCTGAATACTGCCCCGGATAGCGCAGGTTGAAAGCGATGGGTGTCGTTGACGTTGCGCCAGTGCTCGGCACCGTCTCAGGCCCCGTGAACCGCTTGGCTGCCATCGTCGGCTCCTCTTCCCCGAACGCGCTGTAGCGCCATTGCCAGATCGGCTGGCTCGCTTCATTGCTCAGCCTCCTTGGCGTGTTCAGGTGGTCGCTGTGCACCGCATAGGTGTTGCCGTTGATGACGGCAGCGATTGGCATCGGCCCATTGGCCGTTGGCAGGTAGATGTAGCTGGCTTGGCCTGAACTGTTCGTCCCCCCGCTGCCGATCTCCGCCACCAGCGTGCCCCGCTCGTCGTACACATAGCTGTAGCCCAACTGCTCGGCCTGACTTGCGCTCGGATTCCACAGCTTCTTGAAGAACGCGATCAGGCTTTGCATGAAGCTCGGGTCGCTCTCATCCCCCTGGCTCGGCGGATACAACGGCTCCGTCTTGAACACCCGCTGCCCCAACGCGTTGTGGGCGTAGCGCGTCGTCGGGCTGCTGTCCGTGGCCCCCGTGGTCGCCGTGCTCAGCCGCCCCTCGGCGTCGTAGCCGTAGCTGCGCAAGCCGTCGCCCGTGAGATCGCCGTTGGCGTTGTAGCCATAGACCACGCTGGTGGTCGCACCACCCGTGGTCTGGCTGAAGCCGGTGAGGCGGTTTCCGTTGGTTGGGACGGTGTAGCTGCGGCTGGTGCTCAGCCCATTGACCACCCGCGTGCTGCTCGAGCGATTGCCGTTCGCGTCGTAGCCGAAGCCTGCGGTGTTGCTGCTGCTCCCCGCCACGTTGAAGCTCGTGATGCGCCCGACGCTGTCGTAGCCCACGTTCCAGGTGGTGTTGGCGTTCGCGATGGTGTCGTGCGTGGGATCGGTGTCCGCCGGGCCGTACAGGTTCTGCGTCAGGCTCGTGATACGGCCCGCCGCGTCGTAGACGTAGCTGCCGAACTCGGTCGCGGTCATACGCCCGGCCGTGTCGTAGCTGCGCGTGGCCTTGAGCTTCGGGTCGGTGCTCGTGAAGGCCCAGGTCCAACCCGTGGGTTGGCCCAGCGGGTTCCAGGTGATGTTGCTCACCAGCGGCGTGCTGTTCCAGTTCAGGCCTGTGAGGCGGCCCGTCGCGTCGTAGACATGGCTCAGCGTGGCGCCCGTCGGGTACGCGATGCTTCCCAGCGTGCCGTTGAGGTTGTAGGCGTAGCCGATCTGCTGGATGCTGCCATTGGCCAAGGTCTGCTTCTTGAGCACCACGCGCCCGAAGGCATCGCGCGTGTATTCGGCGGTGCCGCTGCGGTCCACGATCTCCGACAGGTAGCCCTTGCTGGTGGCCGTGAGGTCGTAGCGCAGGGTGGTGGTCTTGCCGTCGGCGAAGACGAGGCTCGTGGGCCGGCCCAGGGCATCCCTGTTGATGGTGGTCGCCTGGCCCAGCGCGTCGACGATCTGGCTGGGCAGGCCCAGGTTGTCGTACTGGGTGGTCGCTCCGCCCGTGTCTGGGCTGCTCTCGGCGGTGGCGTTGCCCTGGGCGTCACGGGTGTAGCCGGTGGCCACGCCCTTGAAGTCCTTGGCTTCGGTGACGGCATCGAGGGCGTTGTACTTGAGGGTGGCCGTGGCATTGGCCGCGTTGGTCACCGACGCCACGCGGCGCAGGTTGTCCAGGCCCAGTTGCGTGCTCTGGTTCAGGCCGTTGGTGCTGCGGGTGAGCTCACCGTTGGCGTCATAGCCGAAGGAACTGGTCTGGTTCGGGCCTTCTGTCTTGCCCGAGACGCGGTTGATGTTGTTGATGGTGCGCGCGGCGTTCCAAGCCACGGCGCCGCTGCTGTCCTTGATCTGCTCGGCGGTGCGGTTGCCCATGCCGTCAAGCGTGAAGCTGCCGCTCTCGCCGCGGTTGTTGCTCCAGCCGGTGAGGCGATGGGCCGGGTCGTAGGTGTAGGTCAGCACCAGGCCCGTGGGCAGCGCGATGGTCTCGACACTGCCGTAGGGCTTGTAGGTCAGCGTGGTGGTCTGCTGGCCGCCGACAGTCTGGGTCAGCAGGCGGTCGCGCGCGTCGTAGGTGTAGGTGGTGACGAGGCCGTTGGGTTCGGCCTGGCTGGTAACGCGGTTGGCGAGGTCGTAGGCGTAGCCGGTGACGTGGCCCAGGGCGTTGGTGCTGGTGAGGACGTTGCCTCGGAGGTCGTAGGTGTAGGTGGTGGTGGCGCCGTTGGGCTCCGTGGCCGTCTCGACCAACTGAGAAGCGTTGTAGGTCCACTGCCAGGTCTGGGCCTTGTTGGCGGCGGTGTCGGTAACGGTGCGGGTCAGGACATTGCCGACCGCGTCGTGGGTGAAGGCGGTGGTGCGGCCGGACTCGGTGATCAGTACGGGGAGGCTGAAGGTGGGGTGCCACTGGGTGGTGGTGGTCTGAGCCTCGGGTCTGCCGGACGCGCGGGTCACGGTGAGCGGGAGGCGGCGTGCGGTGTCCCAGGTGGTGGTGGTCACCACGCCCTTGAAGTCGGTCTCGCTGGTGATGAGGCCATTGGCGTCCTGCACTCGGCTGGAGGCGTCGGCTTCACCAATGCCGGAAGGCAATGAGGCGCCAGCAACTACTTGCTTGCTCTTGGTGCCGCTATAGCTATAAGTACGTGCAGTTCCCAGAGGATCGGTGATAACAGCAGTTTCGGCGCTGGGATACGTGATGTCATACCGGTCTACGCCTCCCGTCAGCTCAGTCGCGTTCGCTCGGCCTTGATCGGTGTAGTAGAACCTGGCCCAATGGACGCCAACCTCATCTTTCATGCTTGTGAGTGCGTACAGGAAGCGCCCCCACTCGTAAAGATAGGTCTTTTTCTTGCCATCCGGAAAAATGACCGTAGTCAATCTGCCGGTAGCGTCGTAGCTATAGCCCACGGTTCGCAAGTCCGGCAGAGTGACTTGAATCAACCGCTTGCTGCTGTCATAAGAGAACGTGAGGCTGCGTCCGAACTGATTGGTTATGGACGTTAGTTCGCCGCTCGCTGCATATGAGTACGTGTTTGTCCAGCTATTTCGTTCCGTTAGCGTCTGCAGTTTTCCGAAAGTATCAAAATACTGAACAGTCCCGTCATCTGCTCGGTAGTAAGTCCATCCTCCATCCGTTGTCTGCGCGAACGAGTCTGCGCTATCGAAGGCCGTCCAGTTTGCTGTCCCTACCGCTTTTCTGAACTCTCTGGGTTGACCTGAAGAATCAAAAATCCGGACTGAGTCGTGACTGGCTCCTGTTGCAAATTCAAGTTTGATTTCGTGGTTGTGAATCCAAGCCTTCCCGAATGCCCCAACTTTTCGAGTGGAATCCGCCCCCCAGTTGCTTCGATAAGTACGAGTGAGCGCTAGAGGTGATGGCCCGCCGTCAATGAAATCCATCTCTGAGCGAAACTTCTCCCCTAAAGCAGGAGCTACAGGGTGCCCTGCTAGCAAGCCAGCCATACAAGAGTTCGCTGATACCTCTTTGGGAATGGCCGTGCATGCTCCCGGCGTGCTTGTTTCTGCGAAGCCCCGCTTGCATTCGCATCTGTTCTCGACCAATTCGCTATTTATCGGGCACATGTTCGATGCGAAGATGAAATCCCAGACCCCGCACAAATGCCCCTGCGGGTGTACTTGAAAGTTGTAAGGACCGGGCGGCCATCTTTCCCCATACCATCCGGAAAATGCTTCGCAAGCTTTTTCTTTGGACGAAAACCACCCCCTTGAGGTGAGAAATTCAAGATAACTGTCAGCCCTGAGAGTGACTGCCTGCGAGATCGGAAAGATCTCTGCTGAGGCATTGCTGGAACCGAGCACAACACACAGGAGCACGACCCCAAGGCAAACTATCCGTTTGAAACGTTTGGCCATATCAATGGCGCTCGTCGATAGCACACGATTGCGTTTCGCAGTGGTGGGAATTTTTCCGGCTATGCTGCTATCAAGACTCACGTGGCTTTTCGTATTCACGCGCTCCCTCTCTATTTCCTCGGTATGTTCGGTCGCCATGGCACATTCGTTGAATGCTTTCAGGCGCTCCTTAGGCGACGTGCACATGGCGCGATCGCACAATTGTTTTTGAAGATATCTGAAAGGCTTAAATTAAGCAACGACAACTCGAAATCGATCGCTCCCAAAGACAAAAATCGGATAGAAAGCTTGCGAGCGTTGTTGCGTGCGCACCGCTGTTAATTCTGCAGCGTTTCCTTATCTGCAACAGGCTAGTAATTTGACCAACTGCGGAAGGTGCAACCAGGTGCTCTGAGCAATCCTCGATCATTGTCGACACCACCGAGTAAAAGAGCCTGGCGGAAGATTCGCTGGACGTGGATCTGGCGTATGCCAAGCAAGGAAAAAGGCCGATACCGCAGTTGCCGGCCGTCTCCCACCAACTCCTGCACCGAAACTCAACGCCAACCATGCCCCTCATGCTCACGCGTCAGCCCCCCTACGCCACCCCCACCCTCACCGCCCTCCTCCCCCCATTCACCCCCACCCACACCTCCTGCCCCGCACTCTCCGCGCAATAGTCCAACGCCTGCCGCAACGCCGTATCCACGCTGCGCAACGACAGATCGAAGCGCGCCGCCGCCTCCTGCCGTGTCATCTCATTGATACGCAGCGCAATCAGCACCGACCGATGGCGACGCGGCAACCGCTCCATCGCCCGCTCCACCGCCGCCACATCGGAACGCGCCTGTGCAATCGACTCGGGCCCAGGCGCCCGGTCCACCAATTCATCGAGCGCAACCTGCTCCTCCCCCGCGTACTGCCACGGCCGATGGCTGCGCAGCCGGTCCACGGCGAGGTTGCTGGCCATGCGGTGGATGTAGGCCAGCGGGTTCTGCACATCGTGCGCCAAGCCCAGGTCGCCAAGCCGCAGCCAGGCCTCGTGCAGGCATTCGCTCGCGAGGTCGGGGCAGCCCAGGTGGCGCAGCAGCCGGCGCCGCAGATGCTCGTAGTTCGCGACCAGGATGGCCTGCAAGGCAGCGCACCGCGGCGCCGGATCGGGCGGCTCGCCGCAAGAAGCGTCGTCGAGGGAATGGTCTGCAGTGCGGCACGGGATGTTCAGGCTCATGGCGGCTCCGTCTCGGTGTGCATCGGCGGGCGAAAAGGGGCACGCTGCCGCCCCGCCCCCCGGTTCGCGGGAGACGGGACGCAGGCGCCGGAGGGCGTGCGGCCTAGCGGCCCTGCAAGGCGCGGCGTTCCTCGTCGGTCAGCCGTGCCACCTGCCGGGCATCGAACTGCCGGCCGTTGCCCACGAGCTGC
>NZ_JBZAYE010000026.1:0-28205 GCF_058244205.1 Variovorax sp. 20P10.2.4 | reverse complement strand
CTCCTTGGCCGACAGCGCCGCCGCGTAGAGCGTGCCCGCCTGCTGGGCCGGCGTGCTCTTGGCGAACTCGCCGGCCGAGGCCGCGTCGACCCATTGCCGCAGCACGTCGACGCCGGGGCGCGTCAGCACGCGCGCGCGCGAGGAGACCATCGCATGGTCCATCAGCAGCACCGGCGGCGGCACCGTGTCCATGCGGAACTGGAAGCGGCCCTGCATGTCGGAGATGCGCTCGGTCGTCAGCGGATGGCTGCGCAGATAGGGGAAGGAGCCGTTGTCGTTGAGCCGCGAGGCGTACTGCAGCTTCTCGAACATCGTGGCCGCGCCCTGCGGTGCGAAGCCGGCCTGCGTCATCACGCCGAAGCCCACGCGGTCGGCCTCGCGCTCCATGTCGCGCGAGAAGTTCAGCTGGTTCTGCATGAATGCCGCCTGGCTGCCCAGGACCATCGCCTGGCCCGCGTCGCCGCCGCTGCGGCTCTTGCCCGCGGCGATCATGCCGAGGATCAGGCCCGCGAGCATCAACGGGAACTGCTTGTTCTGCTTGTCCATCATGCGGGCGATGTGCCGCTGCGTGACGTGCGACAGCTCGTGCCCGAGCACGGTCGCCAGCTCGTCGCGGCTGCCCACCGCCGCCACCAGCCCGAGGTTGAGCCCGAGGTAGCCGCCCGGCAACGCGAAGGCGTTGATGTTGCGGTCGCGTCCCAGCATCACCACCCAGGCATAACGCTCGTCGAGTTCGGGCGTGAGTTCGCCGCGCACCCGCGCCGCCGCCAGCAGGCGCTGCCAGATCTCCTGCACGTAGTCGGCGATCACCGGGTCGTCGATGTAATCGGTGTCGCGGTAGAGCTCGCGCGCGATCTGGTCGCCCAGGTGGCGCTCGGCGGTCGCCGTCATCTCGCCGCCGTCCCCGAGCCCCGGCAGCAATTGCGCGCGCGCCAGCGGCGGCATCAGCACCTGGGACGCTATTAAAACGCTAGCGCAAACCGTCCGCAGGGCGGGGACGAAGGGTCGTTTCTTGCGAGGGGGTGGGGTCCAGCGTGGCATGGCTTGTCCAGAACTCGGGCTCGTATGATGCACCTCCCTCTTGAACGTTCACCATGAGCTCACTCACCCATTTCGACGCCCAGGGCCAGGCCCACATGGTCGACGTCGCCGCCAAGCCCGCCACCCATCGCGTGGCCGTGGCCACCGGCCGCATCGAGATGCGGCCCGAGACCCTGGCGCTGATCGCCTCGGGCAGCGCGAAGAAGGGCGACGTGCTCGGCATCGCGCGCATCGCCGGCATCCAGGCCGCCAAGAAGACCAGCGACCTGATCCCGCTGTGCCATCCGCTGGCCATCACCCGGGTGGCGGTCGACCTCGCGCTCTCCGAGGCCGGCGACGCGACGCCGCATGTGCGATGTACCGCCACGGTCGAGACCGTCGGGCCGACCGGCGTCGAGATGGAGGCGCTGACCGCTGTGCAGATCGCGCTCCTGACCGTGTACGACATGTGCAAGGCGGTGGACCGCGGAATGACGGTCACCGGGGTGCATGTGGTGGAGAAGCATGGCGGGAAGTCGGGGAGCTGGACGGCTCCTGCAGCCTAGGGAGCTGGTGCCCCGTCACTCGGGTTGTGCCTGAGCCAGTGAGCGTAAGCGCCCGGATATGCCACCCTGAAACGTTCGGCGATCAGGCGCGCTTCGTCCTCGCGGCCCGAAAGTTCGGCGCTCTCGATCAACTTCACGATCACACGCGGCTCCGGCGAGAAATGCAGCGTCCGCTCGGCGAGCGCGTGCATCCGCGCCGCGTTCTCGTGCGTGACCGGCGTCAGCGTCAATTCGGCGAAATCGACCTGGCGCGCGAACAACCAGGAATCCCGGACCTTGGCGAGCGTGTCGTCCTGCCAGGGCGGCAGGCGCTCGTCGCGCGGGAGGTAGATCTGGCTGATGCGGGTGTAGTCCCAGGCGGCGTGGACGACGAACGAGAGCAGGGCGATGCTTGCCAGGGCCGAGAGCTTTGGGCCGTCGGGGAACCATGCCTTTGTCTTCTTCGATGGCGGCGACGCTCGATCGCCGCTGGCGCGCGCAGGCCACAGTATGCCCAGGCACAAGCCGAAGACCAGCTGGAAGGGGCCGTACCACAGCGGGTACTCGAGCAGGCTGTGCACGAGGATCACGCCCACCAGCCCCCAGGCCATGAGCCGGTTCGGGTCGCGCTCGCGCCAGGGGCGGGCGGAGATCACCAGCCAGAGGAAACCGCCGCAAATCAGCACGGCGGCGGGGATGCCGAGTTCTACTGCGAGGTGCAGGGGGAGGTTATGGGCGTTGTCCAGGAGCACCGGGAAACGCGGGCCCGGGTAGACGGCCATGAAGTGGGCGTAGCTGAGTTCGCCCCAGCCCCAGCCGGTGAAGGGGCGTTCGGCGATCAGGGAGAGGACGTTGTGCCAGAGGATGAGGCGGCTTTCGTTGCCTAGGGCGGTGGGTTGGAGGCGTTGGACCAGGGCGCCGGCTGAGGCGACGGCCTTGTGGCTGGTGCCGATGGCTGCGAGCTGGGGTAGCAGCCAATTCAGGGCGAAGTAGAGGGGGAGCATGGCCAGCAGCGCCAGGGGTGGGGGCAGGCGGCGGGCCGGAGTTAGGGCGCGGCGCTCCTTCCAGGCCACCGCCCCTGCCGCGACCGCGATCAGCGCGAGTTGCAGCACGCCGGTGCGAGAGCCTGACGCAGCGGTGGCGGCAATCAGCAGCACGACGGCTGCGATGAGGCTGATTCGCATACGGCGGGAGTCCCACGTCGCATGCAACCAAAGGGCGGCGACCAGCGCCAGGCTGATCAACGTGGCGAACTGATTGGGCTGGCGCAGCGTGCCCCAGGCACGGCCGGAGGTGGGAGAGGTGATCCAGGGGAGCAGGGTTTTGGCAAGGTTGCTGTACTGGAGCAGACCGACAACCGCGTTGGCGACGCCGACCGCCAGGATTCCCCAGGCCAATGCAGCCGGAATGGATACGGCCTTGCCCTCCCGGCTCGCCCCGGCGAGGGCCGACAAAGCGATGCCAGCCAGCGCCGCGCAGGCCATGGATCGCAGGTCCGCGAAGCCTTGGAACGAGATCGCGATTGCCACGGCGCAGCAACCCAGCCAGACGACCAGACGTCGATCGATGACGTCACCGCGCGCCGACAGCAGCAGCAGGGCGGCGCACAGCCCGGCAGCGAGCAGTTGCCAGGCATTGGCGGACGGGCCCGCCACCAGCGGGCAGAGAAATGGAAGCGCGACGAGTCCCGCGCAGCCGATGCGGGAGGCGTTTCCGAGTAGAGGGGTTCGCTTGAGGACCGAGGACATCCAAAGCGATTGTTGCTCGGCGGCACGACGGGCGGACCATGGCCTCAGGCAATGAAATCCAAACTATTTACAAACAAAGTATGCACAACCCTTGATCGACACCTGCTGTTGCTGACGAATGGTCGGCCGCTCTGGATCAGTGGTTTTGCAATAAAACACAATTGGAGACATTCTGTGACCATTGTCAGGTGCACGCACATTCGTCACCCAACCCGGTCCATCCCCGAGAGGTGCCCTTGAAGTTTTCCATTTTTCCGCCCCGTCGCATCGCGCCCGTGGCCCGCGCACCGGGCTTCACCCTCATCGAGATGATGATCGTCGTGGCCCTCATTGCCATCCTGGCAGCGATCGCCTTGCCCTCGTACAACGACTACATCCGCCGTGGCCAGCAGCCGGAAGCGTTCAACGCACTCTCCGACTTCCGCGCCAAGATGGAGCAGTACTACCAGGACAACCGAAAGTACGGCTCAGGCACCACTTGCGCCAACGACGCGACGGCGTCCAGCTGGAACGAATTCAAGGCCACGAACCGATTCAGTTACGCCTGCACGATCACGGACGGGGCGCAGCAGGCCTATTCCATCAGTGCAACGGGTACGAGCGGCCAAGTGAAGAACGATGTCTATTCCATCGATCAGAACGGCAATCGCTCGACATCGAAATTCAAAGGCGCCACCGTTTCCGCCAACTGCTGGCTGACACGGTCCAGCGCTTGCTGAGTCTCCCGATGCGACACATGCACCGCGTCCGCGGCTTCACGCTGATCGAGCTGGTCGTCACCATGGCGGTGCTGGCCGTCGGGTTGCTCGTCGCCTTGCCCAGCATTGGCGTATGGCTCGACAACACCCGTATCCGGAGCGCGGCGGACGGCTTGCAGGCGGGTCTCCAGGCAGCGCGGATGGAGGCCGTCCGCCGCAATCAAAGCGTGTCGTTCTACCTCGTATCGCTGACCAATGGCAGCACGATGGACAACAGTTGCGCGCTGTCATCCACGAGCGGCTCATGGGTGATCAACACCACTTCGCCGGCAGGCAAGTGCGGGAACGCCTCCATCCTCGGGTCGCGCGCGATCGGCTCCTCGAGTAGCGGCGTCAAGATCTCGGCGGGCAGTTCTTCCAATACGAGCGACAAGACAGTTGTAGGTACCGCTGCCACCACGACGACCTTCGATGGCCTCGGACGCCTGGACACCACATCCTCGCCGCTGAATCGCGTGCGGATCACCGGCCCCAAGACCGACACCACCTACCTCGACCTCATGGTCATCGTCGAGACGGGGGGCGGGGTCCGCATCTGCGACCCGCGGTCCTCCATTCAGACCAACGATCCCCGCAAATGTTGAAGGATCTCGTCGCCATGCGCGCCTCGTCCCGCATCCGTCCCCTCCGGCCACATGTCCCATCGCGGGGAAGAAGCCATCGCGGCATCGTCCTGATAGAGGTGTTGGTCGCGCTGCTGATCTTCATGTTCGGCATCCTGGGATTCATCGGCCTGCAGACTGCATTGGTCCGGGCCGAGAGCGAGGCCAACACGCGTGCGAACGCGGCGTACCTGGCCAGCGAACTGATCGGTCGCATGTGGGCCGACATCAGCAACCTCAGCAGCTATGCCGGAACCGATTCATGCAGCGCCACCTCCTGCACCGAATGGCGCGACAAGCTCGCCCTGCTTCTTCCGGGAGCGACCGCCGCCATCACGGTGGGAACGGGTACCAATGCCGGGAATGTCTCGGTGCGGATCCAGTGGGCACTGCCCGGCGGAAGCACCCACACCTACGAAACGCAGAGCAACGTCTCCGCGAAGGCGGCCAGCTGATGACACGCCCCCATCACGTCCCCGCGCGGTCGTTCGCGCCGCCCGCACTTGTTTCTCGGTCGCGCATGCATGGACTCACGCTCGTCGAGCTCATGGTCGGCCTGCTGCTGGGACTGCTGACCGTGCTCGTCATCACGCAGATCCTCGCAACGAGCGAGAGCCGCAAGCGCACCATCGCGAGCGGGAACGATGCACAGATCAATGGTGCATTGGCGGCCTACACGCTGCAACGCGATATCGCCATGGCGGGCTATGGCCTGGCGATCAAGCCGGATGCGATGGGCTGTCCGCTTCAGGGCACATTCAAGCTCAATGCCGGCGCCACGGCCGAAACCTTCGCCTCCACCCTGGCGCCCGTCGAAATCACCGACGGGGCCAGTGGCGCTCCCGACACGGTGACGATCCTTCAAAGCCGGACGGCCGGCTTCTCGGTACCCGTGACGGTGACCGCGCAATCCTCTGACTACTTCACCGTGCAGTCGTCACTGGGCGTGAAGGCGGGCGACCTGATGGTCGCTATTCCGGATCCATGGGGAGTCTCTGCGCCCTGCCGCCTGTTCTCGGTCACCGATGACGGCGCCGGCACGTCGAGCAACACGGGGCTGTGGGCGCTGCGCGTGCCGCATGTCGAAGGTGCGCTTCCCAGCTGGAACAACAACTCCGCGCTCTCCGCCATCACGGCCAGCTACCTGCTCAATCTTGGTGGCCTGGGCTACAGCTCCTATTCGATCAGCAGCAATCTCGCACTGCAGATCACGACACGTACGGCAACTGCCGCGGGATCCACCTCCGAGCTCTTTCCCAACATCGTGAATCTACAAGCGCTGTACGGAAAAGACACGAACAACGACGGTGTGGTCGACACCTATGACAGCAGCACACCCACGACCAGTGCCGGCTGGCAGCAGGTCCTGGCGATCCGCATCGCGGTGGTGGCCCGCAGTACCCAGTACGAGCCGATCAAGAAAGCCGATGAAACCGACGCCGTGACCCAGGCCGATCCTCTCTGGGACCTCGGCGCCAGCGCAACCGTCACGGGCGCGGCGGATTGCCACGGCGGCAGCAAGTGCCTGTCGATCAAGGTCAGCCACGTACCGGATTGGAAGCACTACCGCTACCGGGTCTACGACACCATCATTCCACTGCGCAACGTGCTGTGGAACTCCGCCAGCTGAACATGCACCGCTTCATAGCACTTCGCCGCCAAAAGGGCGCGGCACTGATCTTCGCCCTGATCGCATTGGTGATCCTGGGACTGGCGACGCTCTCGCTGGTACGGTCAGTCGACACGGGAGCCTTGTTGCTCGGTAACCTGAGCTTCAAGCAGGACGCCACCGCGGCGGGCGACCAGGCTGCGCGCAAGGCCTTCGTGTGGCTCAAGGGCCAGGCCGACCTGACGGCGGATGTTCCCAACAGCGGCTACTACGCCACCTCGCGCGATACGGACAGCACGGCACCGCTTGACGTCACGGGCCGGCAATATGCGAGCAACACCTCGCGCCAATTGATCGATTGGTACGCCGATGGCACCTGCGCCTATGCGGGCACCAACGGCAGCTGCACGCTGAAGGCCGTCGATGCCGGCACGACGCCCAACGGCAACAACCAGCTCTCGTACACCATCTTCCGTCTCTGCAGTTTGACCGGGGCCGTATCGACGGCCGTCACCGGCACCAACAACTGCGCAACAGCCACCAGTGCCGCAAGCAGCGGTCACGAAGCAGGCGAGAGATCGATTTCCCAGCCCGCCGCCGGCGCCTTCTACCGCATCGTGGTGCAGGTGCGTGGCTCCCGCAACTCGGTGAGCTACATCGAAACCATCGTTCAACTCTAGGGCGAAAGCTCTCGCACCGGGAGTCGCAACCATGCCAAATCAATTCTCGTCCACGTTCCGGAACCCTCTTCGTGCTAGCGGCAGGAAGATCGGCCTCATCGCTGCCGCGGCATTGACGATGCTGGGCGCAGTGGGTTTCACCGTTCGCAGCGATGCCACGGAGATTTCCGATGTACCGCTGATCACCAGTCCCAACGCACACGCCAAGCCGAACCTGATGTTCGTGCTTGACGACTCGGGCAGTATGGCTCGCGAGTACATGCCCGACGAGATGAGCGACACGAGCACCTTCGGATTCAGAAGCGCGCAGTGCAACGGCGTTGCCTACGATCCGAGCATCACCTACAAGCCGCCGCTCGATGCGGCCGGGGCGGAGATGGTGAACAGCTCCTTCACGGCGGCGAAGCAGGACGGCTTCAGCTCGTCGAGCAGCACCACGAATCTCAATGGGGTGGCGGCAAGCAGAACCCTGACCACGACCGCGAACATCACCCCGGGCACTGGAAGCAAGACCTTCATCTTCAGCGGCACCTCCTACAAAAGCGACCTGGGAATCGATGTCGGGAGTCTGGTGTCCGTAACGTCGTCGGGCGCCACCATGATCGGGACGATTACCACGCTGACCACCACGGGTTCTGGCACCTTCACGTACACGATGGTGCTCAACGTGACCCAGTCCACCGGCACGGCTGCCACGAAGGATTGGACGCTCAGTCGCCTCACGGGGAGTGTGTACTACAAGTACAAGGGAACGAGGGCCAAGATGGCTTGGCGGTACACCAGCGCTGACGTGGTCCAGGACACGTTCTACAACGAGTGCAACTACAAGACCGGCAGCTCTTCGGGCACCGCGCTGTTCGACACCTTCACCGTCATCAGCACATCGAGCGAAGCTCAGAACTACGCGAACTGGTACTCGTATTACCGCACCCGGACCCTGCTGATGCGCACGGCCGTGGGCCGCGCTTTCGCGGCATTGGACGACGGCTACCGCCTCGGCTTCTCGACCATCAACAGCAGCACCACGGTGACGACGTCCGATGGCTTCCAACCCGTTGGCGACTTCACCGGCGATCAGAAGACGACGCTCTATACCAAGCTGTATGCCGCAGCGGCAGCGGGCGGTACGCCTCTGCGCGGCGCGCTTTCCAAGATCGGCCGGTACTACGGACGTCGCCTCTCCGGCCAGACCGAAGCCAACGACCCGGTCCAATACGCCTGCCAACGCAATTTCGTGCTGCTCTCCACCGATGGTTACTGGAACAAGGGCGGCTCTCCAGGCGCGACGGAAGGCAACAGCTACACCGCCCTCGATCTGGATGGCAACAACGTGGGCAATCAGGACAGCACGGAGGCAAGGCCCCTGTTCGATGGCACAACGACGACCACTACCTACAGCCGAACGGCCTATCAGGTCGGCACCAGAGGGGCCAACAACTGCAACAACAATAACAGCCCCTACAGGGTGCGGGCCACGGACCAGACATCCGCCGACAACATCACATGGACGCCCGAGGCCGCAGCGCCGTCGAACAACAGCGGCACCTGTCGAGCTGGCACCTATGTACTTCCTGGAACGTCTCCACAACTCACGGCTGCTTCGAGCGCGGGACCAGGGACTGTCTACTCCACCGTGACTTCGACTACCAATTCCACCGGGGGATCTTCGAACTCCCTGGCTGACGTGGCCGCGTACTACTACAAGACAGACCTGCGCTCAACCAACTGCACTTCGACGAGCTCGGGAATCTCGCAAAACGTCTGCAGCGACATCGTTCCGACATCTGGCCGCGATACGGCGAGACATCAGCACATGACCACGTTCACCATCGGCCTGGGCGTGAGCGGTACGTTGACCTACGACCGCAACTACCTCACGCAGACCTCGGGGTCCTATGTCGACTTGACGAATGGCACGACCAACTGGCCCGTCCCCGAGACCGCCAACATCTCGGGCAACTCCGGCGACGCCCGCAACATCGACGATCTCTGGCATGCCGCAGTGAACGGTCGTGGCCAGTACTACTCGGCGCTCAATGCAACGCAGCTTGCGGAAGCCATCAGCGGAGTGGTGAGCGCCATCCAGGAAGTGACGGGTTCCTCCGCCGCCGCAACGACCAGCACGCTTGAACTCGTGGCGGGCGACAACAATCAGGTCTATAGCGCGAGCTACACGACCGGAACCTGGACGGGGGACCTGAAGGCCTATTCGCTGGACGGCACGAACGCCACGATCAGTGCCAACCCCACATGGTCGGCGCAGACCAAACTGACCGGCACGACGTACACCGCGCGCACCATCTACTACCGCCGCTCAAGTACCAGTGCGCTGGGCGCGTTCACCTCCGCCAATCTCACCGCCGATGGATTAGGCGATCACTTCAACCTGTGCGGAAACGCAAGCCACACAGGGGTGACTCAGTGTCAGACCTTGAGCGATGCTGACAAAGCTTTGGCCAACAGTTCAACAAGCCTGGTCAACTTTCTCCGTGGCGACCGCAGCAATGAAAGAGCGAACACTGCGATCGGCAGCACTGCAGCGCTGTATCGCGTTCGCGCAGGGGTGCTGGGCGACATCATCAACGGCGCCCCAAGATATGTGAGCAAACCGGATTTCGGCTATTCAGATGCGGGCTACACCGACTTTGTGCGGAACAACAGGAATCGCAAGCCCATGATCTATGTGGCAGCCAATGATGGCATGCTGCATGCGATCTCCGCCGACACGACAGATGGCGGCGCCGAGTTGTGGGCCTACGTGCCCACGACCGTTGTGCCCAATCTCTACCGCCTGGCCGATTCGAACTATGCGAACAAGCACAACTACATGGTCGACGGTGCCCCGGTGGTCGGCGACATCTATGTGGGCAACGCCTGGAAGACGATTCTCGTCGGTGGCATGGGCAAGGGCGGGCGCGGCTACTACGCGCTCGACATCACGGACCCGCAGAATCCGCGATCGCTGTGGGAGTTCACCGACGACAACCTGGGACTGACTTTCGGCAATCCCGTCATCACCAAGCGCGCGGATGGCACATGGGTCGTGGCGTTCGCGTCGGGCTACAACAACGTCAGCCCTGGCGACGGGGTGGGTCGGCTCTTCGTGCTCAACGCCAACACCGGCGCGAGAGCTCGCGCGGACATCAGCACGGGCGTGGGCAGTACCTCCGCGCCGAGCGGACTGTCGAAGATCAACGGATGGATCGACCAAGAATCGGACAATACATCCAGGCGCTTCTATGGCGGCGATGAACTGGGCAATCTCTGGCGCTTCGACATCGATGGCGCGACGCAGCCTTACAACTCCGCGATGCTGCTGGCCCAGTTCCTGATCAATAGCACGACACCGCAACCCATTACCACGCGCCCTCGCTTGACGCAGGTGAACGGCAAGCCGGTCATCGTCGTCGGGACCGGGCGCTACATGAGCACGGGCGACATCACCAACACGACTCAGCAGAGCATCTATGCCATCAAGGATTCGCTCGCGAGCACGGGCCTCGGCGACGTGCGGGCCGGTACGACGCTGGTGCAGCAAACCCTCACCGTATCGAACAATGAAGCCGCGATCACTAGCAACCCGGTCAACTGGACGACGCAGAACGGCTGGAAGGTAGATCTGCCTCAGTCAGGTGAGCGCGTCTTCGTCGATATCGCGCTCCAAGGCAGCGTTCTCGCGATTTCCACAGCGATCCCTACCGGTGATGCATGCAGCTCCGGTGGTAGCTCGTGGAACTACCTGTTGAACACGGCCAGTGGCGCCGCGCTGGAGAACAAGGCCGGAGCACTTGTTAGCGCCAATTCCGTGATCGTGGGGCAGAGTTTCGTGAAGCTGGCAGATGGAACGCTACGGCTTTTGCGGCAGCTCAGTGATGGCACGACTTCGCTGGTGAGGACGCCGTCGAGCACGAGTTCAAGCATCACGCCGCAGCGGACTTCGTGGCGTGAACTCACGCAATAATCCCTCAGACCGCTGGACGCAATTCTACTCACCCATTTTTTAGTTTTGAAACTTGAAAAGTTCCAATTCGCACTCTTCACCCTCTGAATCGGATGCGAATTTAGCCTCGATTTATTGAAAATTTCAATCCGATAAAACGAAACTAAATATTCAACTTGTTGAAAACAAAAGCAGGCAAATTTCGAATCACGAGCATGATCCATCGCCATTTTCCTGGAACGTAAATCGTGCTGCGCCCAGAATGGATGCCTTCCACGACTTTTTTTGCAACTTTTTCGACCGAAGCGAGCCGCGCGCCTCGACTTTTTAGATCTGCAGTCATGGGCGTATCCGTTGGACCCGGCTTGATAAGAACCACAATCACACCCTTTGCGGCAAGACGGTGCTGTAGCCCCTCGGCATATCGGGCGACGAGCCCTTTGGCCGCGCCATAGATGTAATTGGTTTTTCGACCACGATCACCCGCAACCGATCCGATGATCGCAATCGTCCCGTGGCCGACTTCCTCCATCGATGTTGCGAAGGCTTCCGCAAAAAGCACGGAAGAGATGCCGTTGATACCCAAAGCTTCATTCACCAGCTGAAGGTTATGTTGGCAAGCCTTCTGATCCGGCAGGGAGCCGTGAGCAATGAGAACGATATCGGGAACGGATTCGGTGACCAACGCGTGAACCGTATCAAAAATAGCGTCGGGGGTCGAAAAATTCGCTTTAACCGATCGAATTCGGGATGTGGGACTTCTGACGCGCAAATCTGCCGCTACCCGTTCAACGCGCTGCAAATCTCGGCCCACCAGTATCAGATCTACGCTCTCCGTCGCGACCCAATTTCTTGCGCAATGCTCGGCGATGGAGGACGTCGCGCCGATAATGACTATTTTTCTGAACATTGAATTCAATATCCCATCAGGCGCCGAGACATCGCAGAGCTGATTCCTGGATCCCGGTAACTCAAAAAATCCGGCAAACGCGAATAGCCTGCCTCGAACAAAGAGCGTGACATGCGAGCATCCTTTGCACAATAGATTCGCCCACCCGCTTCACGTACTATCGAATCGAGGCGATCGAAAAGAGATAGAGTCCGGGCACCGCGGTTGGGAAAGTCTAAGGCCAGTGTCGCACCGCAAGCAGGAAAACTCAGCATTCCAGGGGCAATTCGATCGCCAAACGTCTTTAGAACGGCCAAAAAAGAACCCTCTCCGAATTTGATAATTTCATTCAACATGGCCTTGATTGCCTCACCCTGCAAAGCCCGAGGCACGATGCTCTGGTATTGGTAGAAACCTCGAGGTCCGTAAATTTTATTCCACCCCCCGATATTATCCAGGGGATAAAAAAAACTCTCATAGTGCGCGACAGTTTGAACCGGCTTTATTCGCCTCAAGTGGAAATAGGCTGCATTAAAGGAGCGCAGTGTTACCCCATTGACGAGAGAGACTGGTGGAGTAAAAGGCATGGATATCTTTTTCTTTGATACCGTCACGCGATTTTTTTCTTGCCCATGATTCGCCCGCATGAATAGTCCTCGGCCATTTTTTGATCCGGCGCAGTCAATCCACGAAACCGTGTGCTCCCACGCTTTTTCAGAGGAATCCGCCAGGGTAAAAAATTCATCCAAGCTTTCATAGGAAAGGGTCTCCACATCCATCCAAGGGCCGCTCACGTGGCGAAGTTGAATTTCGACCTCTAGCACAAGACCAGTCAAACCCATGCCCCCCACGGTCGCAGCGAACCAATCTTGACGTTCAAACGGTCCACATTCGATGATCTCACCATCAGTGCGAATCAATTTCAGCCATCTAATATGATTTCCGAAAGTGCCCTGCACGTGGTGGTTTTTTCCATGGACATCATTTGCGATTGCCCCCCCTACTGTGACCAGCTGCGTTCCGGGAGTGACAGGCAGCATCCAGCCGCGGGGGGTGGCCAGCTGTTGGATATCGCGCAGCAACACTCCAGCTTCGCAGCGTAATCGACCTGTTTTTTCGTCGAAATGTACTAAATGATCGAGGCTTTCAGTGCTCCACAACAGGCCGCCAGCATTAAGGCAGACGTCGCCATAGCTTCGCCCCGCGCCATACGCGATCCCTGGGTGGTGCCGAGTGAGCACGGACGCAGCATCGCTGGGCGAGCGGATAGTCACAACTTCATGCAAATCACGAGAAAGTCGTCCCCAAGACGAGACGCGCCTCATGGGTTCTCCTTTCTAAACACATAGTGCTTGTCGAGGTAATATTTTGCGGCATAACCAATTGACAACCCAATGACGCCTCCAAGGTAGCGCATTTCACGGGAAGCAAAAAAAACATGGAAGCCAAACTCAAACCCCCAGAAAATAGCAGTTGTCAACAAACCCATTGAAACATAGAGAATGAGGACTTTGACACCATGTTTCGTGCTATGCGTTTGAAATCGGAATATGTATTTTTTGTCCAAAAAGTACTTCACTAACAATCCCACGGCAGTACCAAAAAATATGGAGACTTGGATACTGAAGGGCCCGTCGTATTTCAGAATTGCAACCTCTTGCGATGCGATGTTCGCAACAGTCGCCACCAGTGCAAAGAACATGTAAGCAACTACCAAATTCATTTTAATGTCGCTCCCTCAATTTTCCATGCATGAATCACCTTTGCTCTCGCCTTTCATGATGCAGGTACGCGGACTCATTTCTCTTATGCGACCCAAGCAGTGGGTCAAGAATGGGTTTGTTTTGGCTCCGCTTATTTTTACCGGAGAATTCACCAATCTCAATTCGGTGGCGGCAGCTTTTTTGGCTGCAATCCTCTTTTGCCTTGGCTCTTCGGCCACCTACATCATCAACGATATTCACGATATAGAAAGAGATCGCAAACATCCTAGAAAATCGAAGACTCGGCCACTTGCTTCGGGAGCAACCTCAGTTTCCGTGG
The DNA here is from genome assembly GCF_058244205.1 of Variovorax sp. 20P10.2.4. Classification (NCBI taxonomy): domain Bacteria; kingdom Pseudomonadati; phylum Pseudomonadota; class Betaproteobacteria; order Burkholderiales; family Comamonadaceae; genus Variovorax; species Variovorax sp. 20P10.2.4. The sequence goes on along the minus strand of NZ_JBZAYE010000026.1, from coordinate 14,371 downwards.
GAATTGGGCTGCTTATCGTTCTTTATGGAATACAAATTACCGCTTGGTTCTGGGCGCCCAGAGTTGTTTTCGTGATTGCAGCATATATGGCGCTCAATATTGCATATACCTTTGTGCTCAAGCACCAGCCGGTTGCGGATATTTTTTCGATTGCCATTGGCTTCGTTTTGCGCGTTTACGCAGGCGCCATGGCGCTGTCTGTTCCTGTTTCGAGTTGGATGTTCGTTACTACCCTGTGCCTCGCTTTATACTTGGCGGCAATCAAGCGCCGACAGGAGTTGAGCCTCAGCGGAATCGACGGCCGAAAAGTACTAGAAAAATATTCACTATCGCTGGTTGATCGCTACGCAGAAATGTCTGCAACTGGGGCACTTGTCTTCTATAGCATGTTTGTTATGTCGGCTCGGCCGCAATTGGTGTTCACAGTGCCGCTCGTGCTCTTTGGATTGTTTCGATATTGGTACGTGGTGGAAAAACTGGACGGCGGGGAGTCTCCCACAGATGCATTACTCGCAGATTGGCAGCTGATATTGACGGTGTTGCTTTGGATTGCTGCATGCGTTTGGGCACTTTGGCCAAACGGTGCCTGAACCACCATGAGAACTGATTTTTCATACCTCTTCACCCCATTTTTGGCATGGCTGGTTGCGGGAACGTTAAAGCTTGTCATCAATAGCGTTCGAGCTCGCAAACTAGCTTTTGGATTGATTGGGTACGGCGGGTTGCCAAGCAATCACACCGCGATCGTAACCAGTGTCGCAGCACTGGTGGCCCTTAAACAGGGTTTCGATCATCCAGCCTTCGGAGTAGCGCTCGCGCTCGCATTTATTGTGGTGCTAGATGCCACCAGCTTGCGCCGCGAGGTTGGCAAGCACGCGGCTCTCCTCAACAAGCTGGATAACCCTTCGACTGGAACCACGCCGTTGCGTGAGCGAATGGGCCATAGCTGCATCGAAGTCGGAGCCGGAATTTTCGTCGGTATATCGGTCGCAGTAATCATTACAACCTTGATCAATTCCAAGGTCTAAGATCGGCTATGGTGATGACCGCGCCCTCTTTATTGAGAAGAATCACCATATCCCTCTGATTACCCTTGAGCGGTAACCATCCGGTTGCTGCAGCCCACTTCATTCGGGTGGCCGCTACATCCTGCTTTGGGTTGAACTGCTCCAAGTCAACAAGCTTGCGCGCTTTTTCTCTTATCTTGGCTGCTTGGGTCGCAAGCACTTGATAGGCCTCTAATTCTTTAGCAAAGCTTTTTCCCAAAATCAACTCGTCTTGCTTTTGCTTTAGCCGAATTTCTTGATCACCGGAGTACACAGCTGCGACCACCTTGGGGCCATGAAAAAAGGAAGCCACCATCTCGGCGTTGAGCCTGTCGTGCCCTTTAAGATCGACATCTACTGGGCGTACAACTTCGAAGTCGTCGACCACGAACACGAGCCACTGCGGCCGACCTTGGGCAAGAACAAATACTCCATATGCGCACGCAATCAATTGCAATAAAAACATCACCAACAAATCAATAACCAGCTTTTTCTTATCCTCTTTATACAAAACAAACGTAAGCGCTGGCCCGAGCACCAAATTCACCAGCGCCAAAACGCCAAAAACTTTTACAACCTCGGCCGTTTTCTCTAGTGGGTGGGGATACCACAATAAAAACACAAAGAAATAAACAACCGCCAAGAAAACAGATGAGTACGTAATCTGCCAACCGACAGCGCTCAGCTTATTCTTGACAATAAAACTCATCATGGAATCTCAGCGCCTGCGCTTTTTTCCGCCATTTTTTTCGCCTTTTCTATAAGGTCGCGGCATCTGGAAGCATCCTCGCCAGAAGAGGCCTTGCAATATTTTTCGAGAATCAATGCAGGGTCTTTTTTAAGCCGCTCTTTTTTTGAATAAAACAGTGGCTCCAAGCTATCGAAAAGATCTTGAGCATCCCTGTCTCGTCCAAGCGCAAGAAGAATTGCCACTCTCGGGTAAAATAAGGCAATTTTTTCACTTTCAGCCAAATACCACTCAGCGATCTTGCTATATTTAAGTGCAGAGACGGCATCGCCCTTAAACATCATCAGCCCAAGCGCATAATCTCCGTATACACCTGCAATGCCAATTTTTGGGACAGGCATGCCGAGTACTTTTCGTTCTCCATCTTTCATTTCATGGAATTTTGGAAGAGCGAACATTATCCCTCGAAGATAATCAAGGCTTTCGGGATCCCCTTTTCGCAGCAACAGGTTTGCATAGATAATTTGATCGGGAACATCTAGCCCTCCGTCCCTTTCCCTCACGAAATTAATTTCTTTTTCCACCAGATCGGCTCGACCTGCCTTGAGCGCTCCATACATGTAATTGTATTGAGCAAAGAAAAAATTGGGATGTTTATGATACGCCCAATTCCAAAGCCGAAGATCGGAAGACCATATGGGCAGGACTGTATACGTTGTGAGGAGAGCTATAAAAATCCATCCCGTCGCGGCAACCAAAAGCCATCGATTTGCAAATTGACCTCTCAAGCCGGTGAATTCGATCAGCGACTTATAGTCCACCAACACCATCGAAATGCAAAAGAATGCCAATGGCGCCGTCAGAAATCTTTCGTGCCCAATATTTCCTCCTGTGCTCAAAGGAATGAAGTGAAGTACAGGAAGCAGACAAAACATTCCGGCCCCAAAAACCCATGCAGCCGGGCTTTTGTTCCTTAAACACTGAAGGGACAGAAAAAGTAGCGCGCCGACGACAAGAACGCTCGCTACCATCTCCGGAATGCCATGTGGTTTCAGCTCGTAGGCGGGATGCAAAGGGTTGATCGAACTGAATGGAAAGAAAATCTTCACAGCATAAAACTTCAGCGCTTCGAGTGGAGTCAATCCTTGAATTATTACGTCGCGAATATATTCGACCGACATGGTGCTGTGATATATCCCTCCTGCGGAATTTTTGCGCAAAATAACATATGCCCCAAAAATCACGGCCGACAACAGCAACAGGTACCGATTTTGAATGAGCACTTCCTTGGCAAGACCGTTGCGCCCCATCCACGAACGCCCTTTCCCTTGGATCGCGAGCCAAATGCACAACAGCACCATGGGCAAGACTGCGCCCAACTCCTTGCTTAAAAGGGCTCCCGCCATCAAAGTGACTGCGAAAATCGAACGCGGCAAACTCGGAGAGCCGGGTTTATAGGTATAAATCGCAATCGCCGCCAGAATGAAGAATGTTGACATCAAGTCGAATCGACCCGCAACCCAAGCTGTCGTCTCCACGAGCGCCGGATGAACTGCATAAACAACGCCAGCTAAAAAAGCTAGTGATGTGCAATGTTGCCGCCTCAATTGCATCAAGAGCTGTCTGCAAACATAAAATACGAGCCATACATTGCACGTATAAATCAAGAGATTAATTACATGCGACACCAGCGGCTTTTGACCAAAAATATGGAATTCGGCATATAAAGTCAAGAACACTAAGGGTCTGAGGTAGCTTGTACCTGGGAGCACTGGTTCTGCAAGCAACCTCCAGCTGAGAGCATCATTTAAAAGCGCTGACTTGTCTAAAAAGAGCAGGTTGTCGTCCCAGACGTACTCAAAACCCAAAACCTGCCAATAAAGTGCAACGCTTAACAGCGGCAACATTATTGTTGCCGCAAAAAATTGGTGGCTTTTTACCCATTGACATAGCGCCTTCATCTACACTCCCATCTCTTCATTTTGATTCTTGCAGTCCAAGGTTATTTGCACTTACGCCAGTAAAGCAAAAAAAAAGCAAGCCCTTTCGGGCTCGCTTTTGATCAAAGAATTCAAATCTTTTATCAGGGCTTGCAAGCGTTCGGCAGGTATTTGACTTCGATGGAGGAAGTACCAGCCACGCCATCAACCGATGCAGTGCCACAAGCCCAGGTGCTGCCACCATTGGCCGTTACAAACGTCAGGGTGCCACCGCTGGCCTTACCCGCCGTCATGCCAACGGTAATCGTACCTGCGGGATAGGCACCACTGATCGAATCGGCAACGGTGCTGTACTTACCGATGAGGTTCGCATTCAGCTGCCCTGCGGAAGGCGTTGCCATTGGCGAGACGAGCAGCGTGGGCCAAGCATTCTTGTCCGCGCCGTACTCGGCCAGCGGCTGCTTCAGGCCACCGCCAAGGGTCACGGCCTCGGTCACTTGACCACGGGTCACGTAGTCCTGATAAGCCGGCAGCGCCACAGCCGCCAAGATACCAATGATCGCCACAACGATCATCAATTCGATAAGGGTGAAACCCTTCTGCACATTGCGTGCGATGGAACGACGGTTCATTTCACTAACTCCAGGTTGGTTGGGTTGGTTGTCACTCCCGGGAGTCCTCCCCCCGGAGCGTGGAACCTTCCGCAGCATCCGTGCCACCCGTTTTGCCGCCCCGTCAGCGACCTAACGCGTCACCCCTGACCACATTGGCGTTACTGCGTGTGACAGAAGATGTATCAAGATGCGACACATGGTGACAAATTTGTCATGCCATCCCGGCCGCGCGGCCGGGCTCAGAAGGTCAGGATGCCGTCCGCCTTGAGCCAGCGGATGTCCCGCTGCGCGAGCCCCGGGACCTGCCGGCCGGCCAGCGATTCGATCTGGCTCATGATCTCCTCGGTTTCGGCCGGCTTGGTGTGGGTGATGTAGATCGGGTAGTCCTTGCCGGGCTCGATGTGAGCCAGCTCGTCGGCCAGCATGGTGGGCGACAGGTGCAGGCTGCGTTCCGCCAAGGCTTGTTCGCGGTTGCTGAAGGCGGTCTCGATGACGAGCATCGCGACCTCGAGCGCGTTGACGCGGTCCCAGAACGGCGCGTTGCGCTCGGTGTCGCCGCTGAAGACCCAATGGGCACCGCCGTCGGCACGGCTCACGGCGAAGCCGCAGGCGGGCACGGTGTGCACGGCCGGCAGCACCTCGATGCGCTTGGGCGTGGCGCTGCCGAGCAGCAGGGTCTGGCCGACGGCGATGTCGTGGAAGGTGACGAAGGGCGCCTCGGGACTCGGGATGCTCTCGAAATCGGGCCAGATGATGTTGTTGAAGACATGGGCGCGCAGCGCCTCGATGGTGGCGCGCAGCGCATGCACGCGCAGCGGCCGGGTGCGACGGCCGCCGACGGCGTCGAGCATCAGGGGCAGGGCGGCAATGTGGTCGAGATGGCAGTGCGTGAGCACCATGTCGTCGACGCCGGCCATTTCTTCGAGGGTGAGATCGCCGACGCCGGTGCCGGCATCGACGAGCAGGTCGGTATCGACCAGGAAAGAGGTGGTGCGGCAGTCTTTGGCGATGGCGCCCGAGCAACCCAGCACACGAACCTGCATTGTGAGAGACCCCTTGTCTGTGTCTGTCATTTGGTTTCGAACCGGGTCGCACCGTCCCACGACGGGTCGTGGGGACGCAACGCCATCGAGGCTAATCTCTGCGCGTAGAGCTGGTAAAGGACTTTTTTGGCATCGGCCACGAGGAGGGGGTCCAGCAAGTTTCGGCCCAAGGCCCAGTCTTGGCGCCGGTAGGCGGCCAGCACCTCGGCCCAGCGTTCGAGCCGGTGCGCCTCGCGCACGGCGACGACGTCGGCTTCGTCCAGGGCGACGGCCAGCGGCGTGAACACGGCGACGGCCTGGGCTCGGCCCTTGACGAACACGCTGTCGAGCTCCTGCCAGACATAGGCCGGCGCGAACTCGCGCGTGCCACCGCTGGCGACGATCTCGACGCCGTAGTGGCCACTGAGGCCCTCGAGGCGCGAGGCCAGGTTGACCGCGTCGCCGACCACGGTGTAGCTGCGCCGCGCGGCCGATCCCATGTCGCCCACGCTCATGACGCCGCTGTTGAGGCCGATGCCGATGCTGATCTCGGGCCGGCCGATGGAGCGGTGGATGCGGTTGAGGTCCTGCACGGCCTCGGCCATGTCGAGCGCGGCATTGACGGCGAGGCTGGCGTGGTCGGGCGTCTCGAGCGGCGCGCCCCAGAAGGCCATGACGCAATCGCCCATGTACTTGTCGACGGTGCCGCGGTGCGCGGTGATGACGTCGGTGAGGCGGCTGAACACGGTGTTGAGGAAGGCCTGCAGCTCGGCCGGCGACATCTGCTCCGAGAAGCGCGTGAAGTCGCGCATGTCGCAGAACATGACGGTCATGGTCTTGCTCTCGGCGCGCATGCTGTAGTGACCGGGGCGCTCCAGCATCTCGTCGACGAGCTGCGGCGGCACGTAGGTGCCGAAGAGCTGCACGAGGCCGCGGCGCGCGCGCGATTCGACCAGGTAGCCCCAGCTCATGTTGAGCAGGAAGGCGAGCGCGACCATGGCCAGCGTCGAGGCCAGCGGCAGCACCAGGCCGTGGGCGACGTAGAGCCAGGTGTTGAGCCCGACCAGCAGCGCGGCCACGGCCAGCATGAAGGCCACGGCGCGCAGCGCGGGCAGCAGCGACAGGCCGATGGCCAGCGCGATGCCGGCGATGAACACGGTCAGCACCTCGTAGCCGGGCGCGTAGTCGGGCACGGCGAGCAGGCGGTCGTCGAGCAGCGCCGAGACGATGTTGGCATGCACCTCGACGCCGGCGAAGGAAGGTGCCGCGGGCGTGGCGCGCAGATCCTGCAGGCCCGGCGCGGTGGCGCCGACGAGCACGATCTTGTCCTTCAGCTCCTCGGGCGCGAGCCGGCCCTCGAGCACGTCGGCGGCCGCCACGTAGCGGAACGAGCCGCCGCGGCTTCCGCCCGGGCCGCGGAACGGCACCTGCACGCTGGCGTTGCGATCGACCGGCACGCGCAGTTCGCCGATGCGCAGCGACTCGAGCTGCGCGACCGGACTGTCGGGCACCAGTGCGGGCACCACGGGCGGCGAACCGTTGGCGAGCCGGTAGACGGCCAGCGCGAGCGACTCGTAGTAGCCGGGCCGGGCCTGGTCGCCGTCGTAGCGTGCGATCAGCGGCACGCTGCGGATCACGCCGTCATCGCTCTCGCCGACCAGGGTGTTGAGGAAGCCCCCGCTGGGCGCGGCCTGCGCGAGCACCGGCAGGCTGGCGCCGAAGCCGTTCCAGTGCGTGGTGTAGCCCTCCTTCGCGGGCAGCGCGTCGGCGGGCCACAGCGGCGTGGCGGGCAAGGCGCCGCGGGCGCGCGGCGTTTCGGCCTGCGTGAAGTAGTAGCCGAGCGCCACGGGCCGACCGGCGAGCGTGCGCGCCAGCACGGCATCGTTGTCGAGCGAGGGCGCGAGTTTCTCGACCTCGCCGGCGAGCCCCGGGATGCCGCGCAGCGGGCCGTCCGCCAGCTCGCGCAGCCGGTCGATGCCCGAGCTGCGATCGGGCTCGACGAACATGACGTCGAAGCCCACGACCTTGGCCTGCTGGTGCGACAGCAGCTCGGTCGCGAGCCGCGCCACCTTGTCGCGCGGCCACGGCCATTGCCCCTGGCGCGCGAGGCTCGCGTCGTCGACGTCGACGATCACGATGCGCGGATCGAAGGTGCCCGGCATGGTGGCGCGCAGGCGCACGTCGTAGATCAGGTGGTCGAGGCGCTCGAGCATGCCGGCATGCCAGAGCCCGGTGGCATGCGCCAGCGCCAGCAGCACGGGCAGCAGGGTGACGGCGATGCGCGCCCAATGGCGCCGCAATGCACTCATGATCGACCGGAACCGGGGTCGGAATCGGGGCCGGTTCGCCGACGGAAGACCCGCGGCTCAGACCCGTGCGAACTGCAGGCGCAGGGTGCCGAGCTCGAGCAGGTCGCGCTCGTGCAGCGCGACGGCCTCGACACCCAGCGGCTCGCCGTTGAGCAGGACGGCACCCATGACGCTCGCCGCCACGTAGCCCTGGCGGCGGCGCGTGACCACCGCGACGGCAACGCCGGGCTTGCCGACGGTGGTGACGACCTTCTGCAGCGGCAGGTCGTGCCCGGCGTTCTCGCCGGCCAGCACGCGCAGCACCGGCACGCCGAGCTCGACCAGCGCGCCCGATTCGGTGGGCGCGGCGGACAGCGGAATGGGGGCGGAAGACTCGGTGCCGACGACGACCTGGACCGGCGTGCCGGCCGCGGGCGCGACGCTGCGCGCGCGGTAGTGGATGCGGCAGCCGCCGACCTCGATGACATCGTTGTCCTTGAGCGTCCGCTTCTGCACGGCCACTGCATTGACGTAGGTGCCGTTGGTGCTGTTGAGGTCTTCAATTTGGACATCGCCACCGCGCAGGGTCAGAACGGCATGCTCGCCGCTCACCGCGAGATTGTCGACCACGATGTCGTTGTAGGCGCGCCGCCCGAGGGTGGTACGGTCCTTCGCGAGCGTCACTTCCCGAATGACGACACCATCGATCGAGATACTCATTCTCGGCACTGCCGACTCCCTGATTGCAATTGTCGCGGGGCCGACGACGACGCGGCGGATGCATCCGCCGCCCCATCGCCTGCGTCAGGCCGCCGCGCGTGGCAGGCTGGCCCGGGCCAGGATGACAGAAATGTTATCCCGTCCGCCATTTTCGTTGGCGATGTTTGCCAAAAGTGATACCTTGGACTCAATACCACCGTCTTGTCTCGTCAGAAGCGTGAAAAGCTGGGCGTCTGGGACCATTTCGCTGAGCCCGTCGGAGCACAGCATATAGAGGTCGTCGGGCCTGGCCGTGTGTTCATGCATTTCCAGCAAGACTTGGGCCTCGACGCCGACGGCGCGGGTCACGAGATTGCGGTTGGGCGAGGACAGCGCTTCCTCGGCCGTGATGGCGCCGGCATCGAGCTGCTGCTGGCGCAGCGAATGGTCGCGCGTGAGTTGCTCGAGCTTGTCGTTGCGCAGCCGGTAGCAGCGCGAGTCGCCGATGTGGCCCACCATCACGCGGTGCGGCCCGAAGGCGGCCAGGACCAGCGTGGTCCCCATGCCCTGCAGGTTGGGATTGGTCAGGCTGCCGTCGAGGATGGCGGCATTGGCCTCGTCGGTCGCGGCCTGCAGCGCGCGCCGCACGACGCGGGCCGGCGCCTGCGGACCGGCCTGCACGTACCAGCGCCGGAAGTTCGCATGCACCAGCGACACCGCCATCGCGCTGGCGACTTCGCCGCCCTTGTAGCCGCCCATGCCGTCGGCCAGCACCGCCAGCCCGAGCACGGGATCGACATGGACCGCGTCCTCGTTGTGGGCGCGCACGCGGCCGACGTCGGTCAGCGCCGCGAACTCCCACGAGAGCGGGGGACGGGTCGAGAAGAGGGAAGTGCCGACACCTACCATGGTCGCAAGTGTCGGCGAAGCGGCAGCCCGGTGGTGGCTTCCGCCGTCAGTGCTGCGCCGCGGCCGCGTGGGCGCGCCGCTGGAGCAGCTTGCCCACCGCCACCACGAACAGCGCACCGGCCGCGGCAGCGGCGTAGTGCAGCCAGGGGTTGGCCGCCAGCACCTCGCGCAGCGACACGTCGCTCACGATGGTCTCGCCACCGACCCAGCCGATCAGCGCCGCGCCCAGCATCACGATGATGGGGAAGCGCTCCATCAGCTTGATCATCAGCGTGCTGCCGAAGATCACGAGCGGGATGCTGATCGCCAGGCCCAGCACCAGCAGCACCATGCTGCCCTGCGCGGCGGCCGCCACGGCGATCACGTTGTCCAGGCTCATCACGAGGTCGGCCAGCAGGATGGTGCGCACGGCCGCCATCATGCTGCCGTACTCCTTGGAGTCGCCGTCGCCCTCGTCTTCCTCGCCGAGCAGTTGCAGGCCGATCCACAGCAGCAGCAGGCCGCCGACGATCTGCAGGTACGGCAGCGCCAGCAGCTTGGCCGCCACCACCGTCAGCACGATCCGCAACACGACGGCCGCGCCGGAGCCGAAGAGCACCGCTTTTTTCTGCTGCTCGGGCGGCAGCGAACGCGCCGCCATGGCGATCACCACGGCGTTGTCGCCCGACAGGATGATGTTGATCCAGACGATCTTGATCAGGCCGATCCAGAAGTCCGTGCTTTGAAGAAGTTCCATGTCTCTGATCCCGCTTTGTTTTTGTGAAAAAAACGCCCGCAATCGGATTGCGGGCGTCTTGTTCTTTCTTGCGCGTGTGAGGTCTCTTTACGGACCTTGCTGGGCGCGAACGCCGTGGCTTACAGCTTGCCCTTGAGCAGCTTGGCCAGTTCCGAGAAGTTGCGCGTCACGGTGAAGCCGCACTCTTCCATGATGGAAAGCTTGGCCTCGGCCGTGTCGGCACCGCCCGAGATCAGCGCGCCGGCATGGCCCATGCGCTTGCCGGGAGGCGCGGTCACGCCAGCGATGAAGCCGACCACCGGCTTCTTCATGTTGTCCTTGCACCAGCGGGCGGCGTCGGCTTCGTCGGGACCGCCGATTTCGCCGATCATGATCACGGCGTCGGTTTCGGGGTCGTCGTTGAAGGCCTTCATCACGTCGATGTGCTTGAGGCCGTTGATCGGGTCGCCGCCGATGCCGACTGCCGACGATTGGCCCAGGCCGATCTCGGTCAGTTGCGCCACGGCTTCATAGGTCAGCGTGCCCGAGCGGCTCACGACGCCGATGCGGCCCTTGCGGTGGATGTGGCCGGGCATGATGCCGATCTTGATCTCGTCGGGCGTGATCAGGCCGGGGCAGTTCGGGCCGAGCAGCAGCGTCTTCTTGCCGCCGGCTGCTTCCTTGGCCTTCATCTTGTTGCGCACTTCGAGCATGTCGCGAACCGGGATGCCCTCGGTGATGCAGATCGCGAGGTCGAGGTCGGCCTCGACGGCTTCCCAGATCGCGGCCGCGGCGCCTGCCGGCGGCACGTAGATCACCGACACGGTGGCGCCGGTCTGCGTGGCGGCTTCCTTCACCGAACCGAAGATCGGGATGTTGAAGATCGACTCGCCGGCCTTCTTCGGGTTCACACCGGCCACGAAGGCGTTCTTGCCGTTCGCGTATTCCTGGCACTTCTCGGTGTGGAACTGGCCCGTCTTGCCGGTGATGCCTTGGGTGATGACTTTGGTGTCTTTGTTGATGTAGATCGACATGACTCTGTTCCTTAGGCCTTCTTGACTGCTGCCACGACCTTCTGGGCCGCGTCCGCCATGGTGTCGGCGCTGATGATCGGCAGGCCCGAGTCGGCCAGCAGCTTCTTGCCTTCGGCTTCGTTGGTGCCCTTCATGCGCACGACCAGCGGCACTTGCAGGTTCACGGCCTTGCAGGCCGCGATCACGCCGGTGGCGATGGTGTCGCACTTCATGATGCCGCCGAAGATGTTGACGAGGATGGCCTCGACATTCTTGTTCTTCAGCATGATCTTGAAGGCTTCGGTGACCTTCTCGGGGGTGGCGCCGCCGCCCACGTCGAGGAAGTTGGCCGGCTCGCCGCCGAACAGCTTGATGGTGTCCATCGTGGCCATCGCGAGGCCGGCACCGTTCACCAGGCAGCCGATGTTGCCGTCGAGCGAGATGTAGGCGAGGTCGAACTTCGAGGCTTCGACTTCGGCCGGGTCTTCCTCGTCGAGGTCGCGCAGCGCGACGATCTCGGGATGGCGGAACAGCGCGTTGCTGTCGAAGTTGAACTTGGCGTCCAGGGCGATGATGTTGCCCTTGCCGTCACGGTTGAGCGGGTTGATCTCGACCAGCGAGGCGTCCGTCTCCATGTAGCAGGTGTAAAGCTTCTTGAAGATGTCGACGGCTTGCGCGGTCGAATCGGCCGGGATGCCGATGCCGTCGGCGATCTGCTTGGCCTGCTCGTCGGTCAGACCGGCTTGCGGGTCGGCGAACACCGTGATGATCTTCTCGGGCGAGGAGTGGGCCACTTCCTCGATGTCCATGCCGCCTTCGCTCGAAGCGATGAAGGCCACCTTCTGGGTGGCGCGGTCGGTCACGGCCGAAACGTAGTATTCCTTCTGGATGTCGGCGCCGTCTTCGATGTAGAGGCGGCGGACCTTCTGGCCTTCGGGGCCGGTCTGGTGCGTCTTGAGCTGCATGCCGAGGATCTCGCCGGCCAGCTTCTTCACGTCCTCGATGGTCTTGGCGACCTTCACGCCGCCGCCCTTGCCGCGGCCACCCGCGTGGATCTGGGCCTTGACCACCCAGACCGGGCCGCCCAGCTTCTGGGCGGCTTCGACCGCCTCCTGGACCGTGTAGGCCGGAATGCCGCGCGGCACCGGCACGCCGAACTTGGCAAGGATTTCCTTGCCTTGGTACTCGTGAATCTTCATGAGGGATGTCTCTCGGAAGGAAGAGGTTGAATAAACGGGAGATCTAGGCAGGCTGGTGTTGGCTCTGTTGTCCACAGGCGACGGCAGCCTGACGGCTGGGGGCGGCGGACAATCGCGGACTGTATCATGGTGCGCCGCATCAATACTGACGGGCGTGTGCGGTCAATACGTACTTTCTTCTAGCCGTCTCCTTCCGCCCCCTTTCCTCCAGCCCTTCCATCAGGCAACCCCACCATGGCCAAGGTTTTCATCGATGGCGAAGCCGGCACCACCGGCCTCCAGATCCGCGAGCGGCTGCAAGACATGCCGCAGATCGAGCTCGTGAGCATCGCGCCCGAGCTGCGAAAAGACGTCAATGCCAAGCGCGACCTCATGGCCGGCGTCGACCTCGTCGTGCTGTGCCTGCACGACGACGCGGCACGCGAATCGGTCGCGCTGATCGACCAGCTGCCCGACAAGAAGCCCAAGATCATCGACGCCTCGACCGCGCACCGCGTGGCGCCGGGCTGGGTGTTCGGCTTTCCCGAACTGGTGGCGGGCCACTGGCAGGCCGTGGCCCAGGCCGACCGCGTGGGCAACCCCGGCTGCTACGCCACCGGCGCGATCGCCATGGTGCGTCCGCTGGTCGACGCGGGCCTGCTGCCCGCCGACTTCCCGATCGCGCTGCCCTCGGTCAGCGGCTACTCGGGCGGCGGCCGGACCATGATCGAGGCCTACGAGAAGGGCGAGGCGCCGCTGTTCGAGACCTACGCGCTGGGCCTCACGCACAAGCACATCCCCGAGATCATGAAATACACCGGCCTCACGCAGCGCCCGGTGTTCATCCCCTCGGTCGGCAATTTCAAGCAGGGCATGCTGGTCCAGCTGCCGCTGCACCTCGACCTGCTGCCCGGCAAGCCGAAGGCCGGCGACCTGCACGAAGCGCTGGCCGCGCACTACGCGAAGAGCAACACGCCCGAGCAGTTCGTGAAGGTGCTGCCGCCCACCGCGGACGGCAAGCTCGACGCGCTGGCGCTCAACGACACCAACCAGCTCGAGATCCGCGTGTTCCCGAACGAGGACCACCGCCATGCCGTGGTGATCGCGCGCCTGGACAACCTCGGCAAGGGCGCGAGCGGCGCTGCGGTGCAGAACCTCAAGCTGATGCTGTCGCTCTGAGGCGCGGCCTCCACCACTCGAAAGGCGCCGGCTCCCCGGCGCCTTTTTCGTTTCAGCCCACCAGCCAGAGCCCGGTGCCGAGCAGCGCCGCATGCAGCGCAAGCACGATGTAGAACGGCTTGCGCGAGGGCGTCGACATCTCCTGCAGCGTCTCGTGGATGCGCCGCGTGATCAGCGCGCGCAAGGCCGGGTCCTGCGTCGCGACGGGCCCGCCCTGCACCGTGGGAAGCGATGCCGGTTCCCCTTGCGCGGCGCGGCCCTGCTGCCATTCGGCCAGCAGCTCGTTGAGCGGCAGCCGGTTGACCACGAAGGCGATCACCGCCCGCACCGCCTTGCCTTCGCCGAGCACCGGCGCGAGCTGCGCGCTCAGTGCATCGACCGAGAGCCAGTCGCTCACGCGCTGCAGCGCCCCGTGGGTGCGCGGCATCGATTCGATGCGCCCGGCGATGGCATCGCCCAGGCGCTGCGACACGGCCTCGCCGCGCGCGGCCACCAGGTGCTGCATCGCGCGCGTGCGGCCCTGCGACACGCCGAGCAGCACGTAGACGCCGATGAAGAGCCCCAGCAGCAGGCCCACCAGCAGCGGCGGCGAAGCCAGCAGCGCCAGCACCGCGCCGGCGCCGCCCGCGCGTGCGCCGGGAATGCCAGGACCGCTCAACCGGCTCAGGTAATAGACGAAGGCGCCGCCACCGAGCACCACGCCGAAGAAGACGCCCTTCGCGACCGAGCCGACGAAGGCGGCACCAGCGCGGGCGCCGGTGCGCACGAGTGAAGGGGATCCGGTGGATTCCGAAGACATCTGCGACTCCTCCTCGTTGTATGAAGCCGCGGATCATGCCATCGGCCCGTCGCGGGCCCGGCTGCTCAGCCGGCCGGCGCCTCGAGCAGCGCCTGCAGCGCGCGCAGGTCGCGCGCGATCCACTCGGCGTCGTGCGCGAAGGCCGCGTCGTCCATGTGCGGCTGGCGCAGCAGCGTGAACTGCAGCTCGCAGGCGCCGGGCGCCACGTCGATGACGCGGAACGGCACGTAGACCTCGGGCACGCCCTCGGGCGCCACCCAGTGGTCGAGCACGCCGAGCTC
>NZ_JBZAYE010000259.1:0-9687 GCF_058244205.1 Variovorax sp. 20P10.2.4 | reverse complement strand
TGACGACAGCACCGTCGCGATCGCAGCCGTCAGCGTCGTCTTGCCATGGTCAACGTGACCGATCGTGCCCACGTTCACGTGCGGCTTCGTGCGGGTGAATTTACCTTTTGCCATTTTTCGACTCCGAAAAAAAACGATATCAACGTACGCAGATAAGGTCGCAACGCTGCTCTTGCAACCCCTGGGAAAAACTGGTGCCCTTTGCGGGAATCGGACCCGCGACCTCTCCCTTACCAAGGGAGTGCTCTACCACTGAGCCAAAAGGGCTTTTGCCTAAACCTGCATCAAACTCGGTCTCTGGAGCGGGAGACGGGAATCGAACCCGCGTCATCAGCTTGGAAGGCTGGGGTTCTACCATTGAACTACTCCCGCATCGGGGGCACTTCAAGGCACCCAAAGCGCTAGATCCAATCGCTCTTAGAAACCAAATTCATCGCTGGTGGAGAGGGCTGGATTCGAACCAGCGTACTCGTTAGAGGGCAGATTTACAGTCTGCTGCCATTAACCACTCGGCCACCTCTCCGGCGAACCTCGAAATATAGCACGGTTTTGTGACTATGCAGAAACCCGAGCACCAAAAGGAGCGAGGGAAACCGTTCGAGGAATGAACTGCGGGCGATTATCCGCGAATTTTCAGGCCCCCTTCTGGTGCTCCTCGCGCCAGGCACGTGCTTGGCCGAAATGCCCGCACCCGATGAACGGCACAGGCGGTCGCAACGCCGAAAGTGGCGAGGGATGATTCGACATCAGCACCTTATGGCGGCCAACGTCGATCAACGCACGCTTACTCTGGGCGTGCGAGCCCCATAGCATGAAAACAACAGGCTTCGCGCCATCGGAAACATGACGGATCACGGCGTCCGTGAGCACCTCCCAGCCACGACCCGAATGGCTGGCCGGCTGGGCCTCCTCGACCGTGAGGCAGGTGTTGAGCAGCAGCACGCCATGCGTCGCCCACTTCACCAGGCTGCCGCCCGGGTTCGGGAACGGTGGCGGCGGCGTGCCGAGGTCGCGCTGGAGCTCCTTGAAGATGTTGCGCAGCGAGGGCGGCAACGCCACGCCAGGCGCCACGGAGAAGGCCAGCCCCTCGGCCTGGCCGCGCCCGTGGTACGGGTCCTGGCCCAGGATCACGACGCGCACGTCCTCGGGCGGCGTGAGCTCCAGCGCGCGCAGCGGCTGCGGCGGGAAGATCACCGTGCCCGCGTCGAGCCGTTCGCGCAGGAAGGCCTGCAGCTTCTGCCCCACGGCACCGCCGAAGAAGCCATCGACCAGCGGCTGCCAGCCCGGCGCCACCGGCCAGTCGGCAGGATCGCTGCTCGACAGCTGATCCGCGCGGCTCATGAGAACACCTCCGTGCTGCGCACTGCGGTGCGAGCTTGCTTGGGGCGGCCCGGCGCGGCGCTCATTGGAACAACGCCGCGAGGGCTTCGCCAGGTTCCTCGGCGCGCATGAAGGCCTCGCCGACCAGGAAGGCATGCACGCCCGCGGCGCGCAGCGTGGCGACGTCCTCGCGCGTGGCGATGCCCGATTCGGTCACCGCGAGGCGCTCCTTCGGCAGGCCCGGCAACAGGCCGATGGTGGCCTGGATCGAGACCTCGAAATTGCGCAGGTTGCGGTTGTTGACGCCCACCAGCGGGGTCTTGAGGCGCAGCGCGCGCTCGAGCTCGGCCGCGTCGTGCACCTCGACCAGCACCGCCATGCCCAGGCCGTGCGCGATGGCTTCGAAATCCTTCATCTGCGCGTCGTCGAGGCAGGCGGCGATCAGCAGGATCGCGTCGGCGCCGATCGCGCGCGATTCGTACACCTGGTAGGCGTCGACGATGAAGTCCTTGCGCAGCACCGGCAGCTCGCACGAGGCACGTGCCTGCTTCAGGTAGTCGATGCCGCCCTGGAAGAACTGCTTGTCGGTCAGCACCGAGAGGCAGGCCGCGCTGATCTTGCCGTCGCCTTCGGCATAGCTCTGCGCGATGTCGGCCGGAATGAAATCGGCGCGCAGCACGCCCTTGCTCGGGCTGGCCTTCTTGACTTCGGCGATCACGGCGGCCTGGCCGGCCGCGATCCTGGCGCGCAGCGCGCCTTCGAAATCGCGCGTCAGCACGCGGCTTTCGGCGTCGAAGCGAACCGCCTCCAGCGGGCTGCGCTGCTTCGCGGCGGCCACTTCCTGGTGCTTGACGGCAACGATCTTGTCGAGGATGTCGGACATGGCTTCTCTCTTGCTCCTGGATTCCTGGCTCAGACCGAGGTGGTGACCCGCACCAGCTCGGCGAGCTTGGCCTTGGCGGCGCCCGAGGCGATGGCCTCGCGCGAACGCGTCACGCCCGCGGCCACCGAATCGACCACGTTGGCCGCGTACAGCGCCGCGCCGGCGTTGAGCAGCACGATGTCGAGCGCCGGGCCGGCCTGATTGTCGAGCACGCCGAGCAGCATCGCCTTCGACTGTTCGGGCGTCTCCACGCGCAGCGCGCGGTTGCTCGACATCTGGAAGCCGAAGTCCTCGGGGTGCAGCTCGTACTCGCTGATCTCGCCGTTCTTGAGCTCGCCCACCAGCGTGGCCGCGCCCAGCGAGATCTCGTCCATGCCGTCGCGGCCGTAGACCACCATCGCATGCTCGGTGCCCAGGCGCTGCAGCGCGCGCACCTGGATGCCCACCAGGTCGGGATGGAACACGCCCATCAGGATGTTGGGCGCACCGGCCGGGTTGGTCAGCGGGCCCAGGATGTTGAAGATGGTCTTGATGCCGAGTTCCTTGCGCACCGGCGCCACGTTCTTCATCGCCGGATGGTGGTTCGGCGCGAACATGAAGCCGATGCCCGACTGTTCGATCGAGCGCGCGATCTGCTCGGGCTTGAGATTGATGTTGACGCCCAGTGACTCCAGCACGTCGGCGCTGCCCGACTTGCTCGACACGCTGCGCCCGCCATGCTTGCTGACCTTGGCGCCGGCCGCGGCCGCGACGAACATCGAGCAGGTCGAGATGTTGAAGGTGTGCGAACCGTCGCCGCCGGTGCCGACGATGTCGACCAGGTTCGTGGTGTCGGCCACCGCCACCTTGGTCGACACCTCGCGCATCACCTGCGCGGCGGCGGTGATCTCGCCGATGGTTTCCTTCTTCACGCGCAGCCCGGTGATCAGCGCGGCCATCATCACGGGCGAGCACTCGCCGCTCATGATGAGCCGCACGATGTGCAGCATCTCGTCGTGGAAGACTTCGCGGTGCTCGATGGTGCGCTGCAGCGCTTCCTGGGGGGTGATCATGGAAAGTCTCCTCGGGATGAATCAGCGGCCGATGCGCGCCGCGGGGGCGTCGGTGAACGCGAGCTTGAGGCCGAAGCCGATGAAAAGAACGCCGGCGGCGCGGTCGAGCCAGTGCATGCCCTTCTGCACGGCGCCGCGGCGCGCCATCCAGCCCGCCGCCAGCGCCCAGCCCACGTTAACGGGGATCGCGTTGAGGTTGAACAGCACGCCGAGCAGCACGAAGTACAGCGCCTTGTGGTCGGCCCCGGGCGCGATGAACTGCGGCACGAAGGCCAGGAAGAACAGCGCCACCTTGGGGTTGAGCACATTGGTCCAGAAGCCGCCGAGGAAGATCGCCTTGAGGCTGCGTTCCGCGCCGGCTGCCGCGGCCTTGCCGAGGTCGGTCGGTGCCGGTGCGCGCGACAGCACCATGCGCACGCCCAGGTACAGCAGGTAGGCCGCGCCGATGTACTTGAGCACCGTGAAGGCCGCGGCCGAGGTCGCCATCAGCGTGCCGACGCCGATGGCCGCCGCGAAGATGTGGACGAAGCAGCCGGCGGTGATGCCGAGCCCGGCGACGATGCCGGCGCGCACGCCCGAACGCAGCGAGTGGGTGACCACGTAGAGCACGTCGGGCCCCGGCGTCAGGTTCAGCAGCCAGCCGGCGGCGATGAAGGCCAGCAGATGGGGAAGATCGGGCATGGCGTTCTCCTCTCCTCGAACGACGGATCAGGCGGCGAAGTAGGCCCGGATCGCGGCCACCGCGCGGTCGACGCCGGCGGCATCGACATCGAGGTGCGTCACGAAGCGCAGCCGGTACAGGCCCGTGGCCAGGATGCCCTGCCGTTCGAGGCTCTCGATCAGCCCCGCCGAGCGCGCCTTGGCCTCGCCCTCGAGGTCGACGAAGACGATGTTGGTGTGCGGCATCTCGAGCTTCAGCCCCTCGATGCCCGCGAGCCCCTGCGCGAGGCGCAGCGCCAGCGCATGGTCATCGGTCAGCCGGTCGACGTGGTGCTCGAGCGCATGCGCGGCCGCGGCCGCGAGCAGCCCGGCCTGGCGCATGCCGCCGCCCGCCATCTTGCGGATGCGGTGGGCGCGCGCGATGAAGTCGCGCGAACCGACCAGCGCCGAGCCGATCGGCGCGCCCAGGCCCTTGCTGAAGCACACCGACACGCTGTCGAAGCACTGCGCGATGCGGCGCGCCTCGGCGCGCGCGTCGGTGCTTCCGTTCTGCGCCGCCTGCGCGGTCGCCGCGTTGAAGAGCCGCGCGCCGTCCAGGTGCCGCTGCAGCCCGTGGCGCGCGGCCAGTTCGGTCGCCGCCTGCACGTAGTCGAAGGGCAGCAGCTTGCCGCCCAGCGTGTTCTCGAGCGCCAGCAGCCGAGTGCGCGCGAAGTGCGCGTCGTCGGGCTTGATCGCCGCCTCGATCTGCGCGAGCGGCAACGTGCCGTCGGCCGCGTGGTCCAGCGGCTGCGGCTGCACGCTGCCGAACACCGCCGCGCCGCCGCCTTCCCAGCGGTAGCAGTGCGCCATCTGGCCGACGATGTACTCGTCGCCGCGACCGCAGTGCGCGAGGATCGCGCTCAGGTTGCTCTGCGTGCCGGTCGGCACGAACAGCGCCGCCTCGAAGCCCAGCAGCGCGGCGATCTTCTCCTGCAGCGCATTCACGCTCGGGTCGGTGCCGAAGACGTCGTCGCCCAGCGGCGCCGCCATCATGGCGTCGCGCATCGCCGGCGTGGGTTGCGTGACGGTGTCGCTGCGCAGGTCGACGATGGCGGTGCGGTCGGTCATGGCTTCAATCCAGGAAGTTCTTGAGCATGGCGTGGCCGTGCTCGGTGAGTATCGATTCGGGGTGGAACTGCACGCCTTCGATGCGCACGTCGTGCGCGTATCCGGTGTGCCGCACGCCCATGATCTCGCCGTCGTCGGTCCAGGCCGTGACGGCCAGTGCCTCGGGGCAGCTCGCGCGCTCGATCGACAGCGAGTGGTAGCGGTTGACGACGAAGGTCTTCGGCAGCCCCGCGAACACGCCCTCCTGCGTGGTCGTGATCTCGCTGGTCTTGCCGTGCATGAGCTGCTGCGCGCGCACGATCCTGCCGCCGAAGGCCGCGCCGATGGCCTGGTGGCCGAGGCACACGCCGAGAATGGGCAGCTTGCCCGCGAAGGCCTCGATGGCCGCCACCGACACGCCCGCTTCCGCCGGCGAACACGGCCCGGGCGACACCACCAGCCGCGTCACGCCCGAGGCGATCAGCTCGCCGATCTGCGCGACCGTGATCTCGTCGTTGCGATGCACCCGCACGTCGGCACCCAGCTCGCCGAAGTACTGGACGATGTTGTAGGTGAACGAATCGTAGTTGTCGATCATCAGCAGTTTCATGGCTTGCTCACAATCCGGTGCACGCCCTTGACGACGGGGAACACGTTGAAGTTGATCAGGAGGCCCAGCTTGAGGCCCGACAGGCGCAGCGCGGCGAGCACCTGCGCGCGATGCAGGTCGGTCAGCGCGTCGACCGCCTTGAGTTCGACGATGACCGACTGCTCGATCACGAAGCCCGCGCGATAGACCTCGCCGAGCGAGCGGCCCTTGTAGCTGGCCGACAGCGGCACGTCGCGCGCGAAACCGATCTCGCGCTCGGCGAGCTCGATCGCCAGCGCCGCGGCATAGGCGCGCTCGTCGAGCCCCGTGCCGAGCACGCGCTGCACCTCGACGGCGGCGCCGATGATCTCGTGCGAGAAATCGTTCTGGATATCGGGTGCGTTGCTCATTCCAGGCCTTCCTCGACCAGTTCGGCGGCGCGCAGCAGCGCGCGCGCCTTGGCTTCGGTTTCCTTCCACTCGAGCTCGGGCACCGAATCGGCCACCACGCCGGCCGCGGCCTGCACGTGCAGCACCTGGTCCTTCACGATGCCGGTGCGGATCGCGATCGCGACGTCCATGTCGCCCGCGTAGCTGATGTAGCCGCAGGCGCCGCCGTACAGGCCGCGCTTGGTGGGCTCGAGCTGGTCGATCAGCTCCATCGCATGCACCTTGGGGGCGCCGGTCAGCGTGCCGGCCGGGAAGGTGGCCTTGAGCACGTCGATGGCGGTCATGCCGTCCTTCAGCGTGCCCTCGACGTTGCTCACGATGTGCATCACGTGGCTGTAGCGCTCCACCGCGAAGGCTTCCGTCACCTTCACCGTGCCGGTCTTGGCGATGCGGCCGATGTCGTTGCGCGCGAGGTCGATCAGCATCACGTGCTCGGCGCGTTCCTTCGGATCGTTGATCAGCTCGACCTCGGCCGCCTTGTCGAGCTCGAGCGAGGCGCCGCGCGGGCGCGTGCCGGCCAGCGGGCGGATGGTGATCTTCTGCTCGCCCTCGCCCGTGTGCTCCTGGCGCACCAGGATCTCGGGCGAGGCGCCCACCACGTGGAAGTCGCCCAGGTGGTAGTAGTACATGTAGGGCGAGGGGTTGAGCGAGCGCAGCGCGCGGTACAGCGACAGCGGCGACTCGGTGTAGCGCTTGCTGATGCGCTGGCCCACCTGCACCTGCATGAAGTCGCCGGCGGCGATCATCTCCTTGGCGCGCTCCACCGCCGCGAGGTAGTCGGCCTTGGCGAAGCTGCGCTCGGCCGGATGCGGCTGCGTGGGCTTCACGATCGGCGCGCTCACCGAGTACTTGAGCTTCTCCTTGAGCTCGCGCAGCCGGCGCTTGGCGTTGGCATAGGCCTCGGGCTGCTTCGGATCGGCGTAGACGATCAGGTAGAGCTTGCCCGAGAGGTTGTCGATGACCGCCAGTTCCTCGCACTGCAGCAGCAGGATGTCGGGGCAGCCCAGCGTGTCGGGCGGACAGCTCTTCTCGAGCTTGCGCTCGATGTGGCGCACGGTGTCGTAGCCGAAGTAGCCGGCCAGCCCGCCGCAGAAGCGCGGCAACCCGGGCCGCAGCGCGACCTTGAAGCGCTTCTGGTACTGCGCCACGAAGTCGAGCGGATTGCCCGCGGCGGTCTCGACCACCTGGCCGTCGGTGACGACCTCGGTGACGGCCTCGGCACCGAAGCCGCTGGCGCGCAGCAGGGTGCGCGCCGGCAGGCCGATGAAGCTGTAGCGGCCGAAGCGCTCGCCGCCCACGACCGATTCGAGCAGGAAGCTGTGCTTGCCGCCGCCTTGCGAATGGGCCAGCTTGAGGTACAGGGACAGGGGGGTTTCGAGGTCGGCGAAGGCCTCGGCCATCAGCGGGATGCGGTTGTAGCCCTGGGCGCTGAGGCTCTTGAATTCGAGTTCGGTGATCACGTGTCGTTCTCCGGAAAGCCGGCCCGGCGCGCTTTCATCGGCCGGGAGCGGTCTCATTCACAAACAGAGGGGGTTGGTTCGGCGTCGGGGCGATCCGGAACCTCGGGCGCACGGCGTGCGCCGTGCAATCAAACAGGCAGCGTCGATGGCGTACGCCAGGGCCAGGCTCCCCGGCTGCCTTCACCTGTCTGATGGATGTGATGAACGAACATGAGGGCCGGAGTTTAGCCCACGAGAGCGGGGCCGCGCGCAAACCCGCGCTTCAGGGTTCGTCCGGAGCCGGGGCGATAAAACGAAAAGATACATTCGCACGACCGTTCGCAAATTCCAGAGGAGGCCGCCTTGTCCGCACGCTCGACCGCACTTCCGCTCGTGTCACCGGCGCTCGCGCGCCTGTTCCTGCTGGCCGGTCTCGCGGCGGCGCTGGCCATCGCCGCGCCGGTGCGCGCCGCCCCGGTCGAGGTCGCGGGCGTCAAGCTCGAGGACAGCCTCGAGCTGCGCGGCACGCCGCTGCAGCTCAATGGCGCCGGCGTGCGCTACAAGGCCATCCTCAAGGTCTACACGGCCGGCCTCTACATGGGCCGCAAGGCCGCGACCACCGAGGAGGCGCTGGCCGTGCCCGGCCCGAAGCGCGTGGCGATCACCATGCTGCGCGACATCGATGCCAACGAGCTCGGCAAGCTCTTCATCAAGGGCGTGGAGGACAACTCGCCCAAGAGCGAGATGGGCCAGTTGATCCCCGGCCTGCTGCGCATGGGCCAGATGTTCGCCGACCAGAAGCAGCTCAAGACCGGCGACACCTTCACCATCGACTGGCTGCCCGGCACCGGCACGCTGATCACGGTGCGCGGCGTGCCGCAGCCCGATCCCGTGAAGGAACCCGCCTTCTTCAACGCGCTGCTGCGCATCTGGCTCGGCCCGAGCCCGGCCGACTGGAAGCTCAAGGACGCGCTGCTCGGCAAGCCGTCCTGAGCGCCGCCACCGCCTCAGGCGCGCGGCGCCGCCAGTTCGGCCAGCGAATCGACGAAGCCATCGGCATCGACCGCGCGCACCGGCTCGCCGTGGTTGTAGCCGTAGCTGACCAGCACCACCGGGCAGCCGGCCGCGCGCGCGGCACGCGCGTCGTTGCTCGAGTCGCCGATCATCAGCGTGCGCGCGGGCTGCGTGCCCAGCGCCTCGCAGGTCTTCAACAGCGGCAGCGGATCGGGCTTCTTGCGCTCGAAGGCATCGCCGCCGAACACGAGGTCGAAGAAGCCATCGAGCCCCTTCTGGGCCAGCAGCGGCTGCGCGAAGGCCGTCGGCTTGTTCGTGAGGCAGGCCAGCTTCAGCCCCCGGTCGCGCAGCGCCTGCAGCCCCTCGACCACGCCCGGATACACCGCCGCATGCTGGCCGTTGATCGCGAGGTAGTGGTGCTGGTAGCGCTCCCAGCCGCGGTCGAACTGCGCCTGCGCGCGCGCCAGGGCGGCGGGTGCGTCGGCACCGTCCGCCGCGGCCACGTACTGCAGTGCCGACAGGATCAGGTGCTCCGAGCCCTTGCCGATCATCAGTTCGATGCGCTCGCGCGGCAGCGTGACGAGACCGAGGTCCTCGAGCATGCGGTTCAGGGCCACGGCGAAATCGCCGAGCGTGTCGATGGTGGTGCCGTCGAGGTCGACGATGGCGGCGTCGAAGCGGGTGAGGTCGAAATCGATGGAGTTCAAGGAAGAAAGGCTCATGGCGTTGCGAAGACTGCCCGCGACTTTACAGAGCCCCGCTGTCGGACGACGTGGCTCACCACGCCATCGCCGCACCGCCGCCTTCGCGCAGCGCGGCCGCATGGACCAGGTTGGCCGCCACCATGTCCTCCATCGCGATGCCCATGGCCTTGTAGACCGTGATCTCGCGCGCATCGCGCCGGCTCGGTGCGCTGCCGAGCACGACCTCGCCGAGCGTGGTCGCGCGCCGGCGGTCGCAGCCCGCGAGCTCGGCGCAACCCACGGGCACGGGCTCGAAGGCATCGAGCGTCTCCACGAACAGGCGCGCCTCGCGCGCGAGCGCCACCGGCAGTTCGCCCGCCGGCGGGTGGTAGCCGACCGAGGTCACGTGGGCGCCGGGCTTGAGCCACTCGGGGCGGATCACGGGCTGGGCGCTGTGGCTCGCGAGGCAGACGATGTCCGAGTCGCGCACGGCCGCCTCGATGTCCTCGCCG